>DAOUDA010000108.1:0-13756 GCA_034431835.1 Chloroflexaceae bacterium
AGGCGCCGCCTCCCCGCAATCTCCGTTCCGCCCGCAGCGGCAGACTCGTTCCGGATGCGCCAGGGCGCAGACCGCCACACCTCCCCCAAAAGGTTACGCAAAAGGATTCTTCTGGGAGAGCTTCGCCCTCCCAAACCCTCCGTATACAATATGTTCGACTGGCTCTTCGGCAAACGTCGCCCCCCCGCGCCTTCCGTCCGGGAGCGCCCGGCCACTGTCGCGCCGATCGACCTGCGCGTGGCCATGATCGTTCACGACCCGGTGCTGGAAACCCGCGGCGGGCGGCGGCTGCACGCGCATTTTGGCTGGCACGACCCCGAAGCCCTGGCCCGGCAGTACATCGCCGACCTGCACGCCTGCTCCGGCGGCATCGCGCGCTACACCATTGTCGAACACTACCTGGTGGACGGCTACCCGGTGAAGGTTGACGGCTTCGCCTACGACGACGAGCACTACCTGGCCTGCTGGGCGCGCCGGAGCGGCTTTCACCATCCCGACGCGGCGGATTACCATCGTCTGCTCGACGACTTCGCCATCCCCCCGAAGGTGCTGGCGGGCGAGATCGACGAGGTCTGGCTCTTCGCCTTTCCCTACGCCGGCTACTATGAGAGCCACATGGCCGGCGCCGGGGCCTTCTGGTGCAATTCACCGCCCCTGGCCGGCAGCGAACGCTGCCCGCGGCGGTTCGTGGTGATGGGCTTTAACTACGAACGTGACGTTGGCTGTATGCTGGAGAACTTCGGGCACCGCGTCGAGTCGATCATGGCCCACGTCTACCGCGGGCGGCGCGGCGAACGCAACCTGTGGGAACGCTTCACCCGCTACGACCTGACCCACCCCGGCCGCGCCGAGTGCGGCAACGTCCACTTCGCGCCCAACAGCCTCAGGGACTACGACTGGGGCAATCCGCGCCCGGTGTTGTGCCACGCCGACGCCTGGTACAGCTTCCCCGACCTCAGCGCCCCGCCGCGGATGATGGACGCCAGCGAGTGGGGCGGGGGCGATATGCGCCTGCATCACCTCTGGTGGCTGGCGCACCTCCCCCGCGCCGCCGGCGAGACCGATGGCGTACTCAATAACTGGTGGGCCTATGCGCTGCTGCCGGACATGGTTTCCGACCCGTCCCCTCCCTGACCCTGCACCTGAGCGAGAGGGACGGGCCAGCACAAGCGGCAACGCGGGCAGGTCACGGGGAAGCCGCGAGTTGCCGTTCGATCACCGTGGCGGCACGGAGCAGGGTGGCTTCATGCCAGGGGCGCGCCACCAGTTGCACGGCGAGGGGCAACCCGTCGCTGCCACGGCCGGCAGGCATGCTCAGGGCCGGCCATCCCAGGCAGTTGAAAGGGATGGCCAGGCCATTGTTGGCCGGCACGCCGCGGGCCGGTATCGGCCCCGGATGCATGGGCAGCACCAGCAGGTCCAGGCCGGCCAGCCGTTCGCCAATCGCCCGGCGCAAGACGGCCCGGGCCTGCTGCGCCCTGATGAAGTCCCCGGGCGCATAGGCGAAATTGGCCAGCAACCGCTGGCGCGGAAACTCGCCATAGGCCTCGAGGCGCGTCCGCAGCCAGGGCAGGTGCAGGGCCGACGCCTCCATCCCCAGCAGGGCCGTGCCCAGCACGCGCAGCCGGTCGAGTTCGGGCACGTCGAGTTCGACCACCTCGGCCCCCGCCGCGGCGAGCATCTCGGCCCCGCGCCGGGCCGCCGCGCGCTGCTCTTCCTCCGCGGGAGGCTTTCCCGAACCATCTTCCCGTACCAACCCCACCCGCAGCCCGCGCGCCTCTGCCTCAAGTTCTTCGTAGGCGAAGGGCGGCGCCGGGCGCAGCGTCCGCCCGTCGCGCGGATCGGGGCCGGCCAGGAGCGCCAGCAACGCGGCGGCATCGGCGACGCTGCGCGTAAGCGGGCCGAGATGGTCAAGCGACCAGGAGAGGGGAACCGCGCCGGCCAGACTCACCCGGCCCCAGGTGGGTTTCAGGCCCACCAGCCCGCAGAAGGCCGCGGGGATGCGGATCGAGCAACCCGTGTCGGTGCCCAGGGCGGCCAGGGCCATGCCCGTGGCCACGGCCACCGCCGAGCCGCTGCTGGAGCCGCCGGAGTCGCGCGTAGGGTCGAAGGGGTTAGCGGTGGGGCCGTAGTGGGCGTTGTTTGAACCGGGCGAGTAGGCGAACTCGGAGAGGCGCGTTTTGCCGACGATGATCGCGCCGGCGGCGCGCAGGCGGGCCACTGCGGTGGCGTCGGTGGCGGCAATGGATTGGGCCAGGATGGTCGAGCCGGCGGTGGTAGGCAACCCGGCCGTATCTAGCAGATCCTTCACCGCCACGGGTATACCGTGGAGCGGGCCGCGATCCTGGCCAGCGGCCAGTTCGGCCTCGGCGCGCCGGGCGTCGGCCAGGGCCTGCTCGGCCAGGACGAGTTGAAAGGCGTTCAGCGAACCGTCCAGGGCGGCGATCCGCGCGAGGGCCGCCTCAACCAGCGCCGTGGGGGTGGCGGCGCCCGCGCGGATCGCCGCGGCGGCGCCGAGCAGGGTATCGGCAGGCGACGGCCCCGGCGCGGCGCGAGGCGCCGGCAGTGCGGCAACCTCGGTTGGGACGGGCAGGCTGCCGGCGTCCAGGTAGTCGGGCACGGTCTCGGCGGGGATACCGGCGACGATGCGCTCGAAATCCGCCAGCCGGTTCAGAAAGCCCCTGGCCTGAATGCCCGCCAGGTCGTCTTCGGCGACGGGAATGGCCGCAGCGCGCAGATTGGCCCGCAGCCGGTCGATGGGGTCGGTCATGGCGCTACTCTTGCTCGATGTTGGATTGCGGTCAATGGCAATCCAGAATCATGGACCGGGTGGTTAACGGGAGGTATTGTACCCTACTCTCCTGGCGTATCCCGCAACCACGGGGGCCAGGCTCTCTCCCGGTCCGGCAGGAAGGGGAACCCTGGGAGGGGTTGGCCCTCCTGTTCAGGAATGTGCGGGACGCCGCGTGGTCAACTATCCCTGTCTGGTAGAGCCGAAATCGGCGCCCGACCCCGGAGGAGCGTCGGTTGCGGAACGGAGCCGACCTTGCCGCATGACGATCACCAGGGCCGGCAGGTAGATCAGCCAGATGAACTACGGGATACCGGAAAGCGGGACCAGGAACCAGCCCAGGTAGCAGAGCCAGCTGGTGAAGATCAACGCCAGCAACTCGCGCCGGGTGCGCACCACCCCGAAGACGAGCAACTGGTCGTAGAACGCCCGTTGCGGCGCCAGCGCCAGGATGAGCAGGAGGCGGGCCTCGCGGGCGCGCCAGCGCAGTGCGGCCAGCAGGAGCAATGCGCCAGGCAAACCAGGCACTGGCGGACGGTAATCGCCTGACGCCCCGACGCCGCCGAGCATGGCCAGGGGCCAGTTCGGCATCCAGAGCAGGCTGAGCAACCCCAGCAGCACGGTCACGATTACCGGCCAGCGCCGCCAGGGTACATTTAATGCCACCGCCGCCCCGACGTGCGGCTTGGCCAGTGTGAGCGCCAGCAGCGCGGGCCAGAAGTAAACGGCCAGCAACAACGGCGCCCACTGCACCGTCTGAACGGCGGCCCAGAAGGGAAAGGCCAGGAAGGTCAGCAGCCGCCAGGCTTCCCCGCTGCGAGTGAGCGCCCAGGCCAGGATGGCCGCTGACAGGCCGAGAAACGCGCCCGCTGCGGCGGGGCGGGGCAGCGGCAACAGGGGCAGCGTGATGATCGCCGTCGTGACGGGGTTGAGGGTATTTGGTGTAACGCCGTCGCTCTGAAATCCGCGGCAAACAACATAGGGATCCTCGCCCCGCCACAACGCCTCACCCATACAGAGCGGCATGGTTACATCACCCGCGCCCCATTGGCAAATGCCTGCTGGTACCAGCTACATACAAGACCGGTGATCAGTCCAATGACACAACTGACAATGAGACGTTGCTGAAATGACATAGCTGCGTGATGGTTACAACGAGGCTTCTCCTTGTAGAGGAGGCGCGGAGGGGCTGCGCCTCTCCAGAAGCTCCTTGTATTAGCGCGCCGGGTCCGCCAACGCCTCGGCATACACCGCTTCCATACGGTCGAGCATGCGCTCCAGGCTGAACTCGCGTTCCGCGCGCGCGCGACCCGCGGCGCCGAGGGCGCGCGCCAGTTCGGGGTTGGCGATGAGCACGCGCAGGGCGCGGGCCAGCGCGGGCACATCGTCGGGCGGGACCACGAAGCCGGTACGCCCGTGGAGCGTCACGTAGCTGGTGCCGCTACCCACCTCGGTGGTTACCACCGGCAACCCGGCGGCCTGGGCCTCTACCTGGGCGATGCCGAAGGCTTCGCTCCGCTCCACTGCGGGCAGGGCAAAGACATCGGCGGCGTGGTACCAGGCGCGCAACGCTGCTTCGGACTGCTCGCCGACGAAGTGGACGCGCTCCGTGAGGCCCAGAGCGGCGGCGAGGGCCTCCAGGTCGGCGCGGCGCACCGTGGCATCGCCGCCGACAAAGACGGCCCGCGCGGGCACGTGGGCCATGGCCCGTACCAGCCGGTCGGCGCCCTTGTAGTAGCGCAGCCGCCCGACGAAGAGCACCAGCGGCCCCGGAAAGCGCGCCCGCAGCACCGCCACCCGTTCCGGATCAGCCGTGGCGAAGTGCTCCAGCGGCGCCCCGAAGGGCGCCACCCGGCAACGGGAGGCCAGCGGCGCCAGCAACGGCGAGGTGCGGATGTAGGCCGGGCTGCTCGCGACAATGCGCCCCGCTCGCCGCAGGGTCCGCCGGAACAGCGGGGCCAGGGTTCGCGCCAGGCGGCGCTGGCGCACGATGTCGCTGTGGTAGGTGACCACCAGCGGTACGCCGGGCGCCGCGATGAGGGTCGCCAGGTCGCCGGGGGGAAAGGGGTGGTGCAGGTGGATGAGGTCGGGCCGGGCGCGGGCCAGCAGCAGCGGCAGGGCCGGGCTGAGGGGCGTCGAGGCCACGGTTGCCAGGCGACCGGCCCGGATCACGCGCACGCCGCCCTCCTCCGTCACGCGGGTACGGCCGATGGTTCCGCTCACCAGCACCGTGACGGCGTATCCCCGCGCTGCCAGACCCTCGGCGAGGAGGCGCAGATGGTTCTCGATGCCCCCCATGACGGGGGGATAGTCTTTGTAGAGCAAGAGCAGACGCATCGGATTTTGGATTTTGGATTTTGGATTGGGCCTGTCAGATCTCGACGGGACCGGCTGCGTGCCAATGTCGAACAGGTCGCCGGGATCTGCATTATACCCGCCACGGCGTGATACAATGAGCATCAGCGCAGACGACCGGGCAAGCAGCTTGCCTCTGTCAGCACAACCTGGAGGGTTGCACTCCGGTTCTTTTTCCGGCGGGGCAAAGCCGCGCCGCACCGGAAAGGGACGTCTTGCGGGGGCCTGCGGCCTCCGCAACCCCCGCCGAGACGAAGTCTCGCTGTAATCTTAGAGGCACACAGAGGAATGGACGCAGTACTTGTACTCGAAGATGGCCGGGTCTTTCCGGGACGTTCGTTCGGGGCGCCGGGCCAGTGCATCGGCGAAGTGGTCTTTCATACCGGGATGACGGGGTACCAGGAGATCCTGACCGATCCCTCGTACTGCGGCCAGCTGGTCACCATGACCGCGCCGCACATCGGCAATACCGGGGTCAACGATTTCGATCCCGAGTCGCTCCGGCCCCAGGTCGCCGGCTTCATCGTGCGCTCGTACAGCGAGAACTTCAGTTCCTGGCGCGCCCGCGGCAGCCTGGCCCAGTTGTTGCGCGAGCACCGCATCGTCGCCATCAGCGAGGTGGACACGCGGGCGCTCACCCGGCACATTCGCACCGCCGGGGCCATGCGCGGCATCATCTCCACCACCGGCGAGCCGGTTGAGGCGCTGCTGGCGAAGGCCCGCCAGGCCCCGCCGATGGAAGGTCTCGACCTGACCCGCGTGGTTACCTGCGAAGAACCGTACCACTGGGCCGAAGGCTCGGCTCCGTTCGGGCCGGTGTACCCCGGCGGCACGCCCCCCCTGACCTACCACGTCGTCGCCTACGACTTCGGTCTCAAGCGCACCATCCTGCGCCGCCTGGTTGACCACGGCTGCCGGGTGACGGTGGTGCCGGCCGGCACCCCGGCAAGCGAGGCCCTGGGGCTGCGGCCCGACGGCATCTTCTACTCCAACGGCCCGGGCGATCCTGCCGCCGCAACCTACGCCTTCGAGACCCTGCGCGACCTGCTGGGGCGCGTGCCGGTGTTTGGCATCTGTCTGGGCCACCAGTTGATGGGCCTGGCGCTGGGGGCGCGCACCTATAAACTGCCCTTCGGCCACCACGGCGCCAACCACCCCGTGCGCCACCTCCCGACGGGCCGGGTGGAGATCACCTCCCAGAACCACGGCTTCGCCGTGGACCCGGATACCCTGCCCCCCGAGGTGGAGGTCACCCACATCAATCTGAATGACCAGACGGTGGAGGGCCTGCGCCACACCGGCCTTGGCTGCTTCAGTGTGCAGTACCATCCCGAAGCCGGCCCTGGCCCCCACGACGCGACCTACCTGTTCCGCGAATTCACGGCGCTCATGGCCGCCTGGCGGTAAGACGCGGTTTCGCATGGACGACCCCACCGATACCTCCGGCGTGGACCCGCGCAACCGTCTCAATGACCTGACCGGTCGCGAGTGGATCTACGCGCTGCGCTCGGTGATCAGCACGCGCTATCCAACCAGAGGGCCCGAGAGTTACGCCCACGAGTTGCGGCGCGCGCATCCCTCGCCCAAGCCTCCGCAACTGCTGGCCGAACTGGTGCGCTTCTTCACCCGCCGCGGCGGCCATGTGCTCGACCCCTTCGCCGGAGTCGGGGGCACATTGATCGCCTGCTCGCTGGAGGGCCGCACGGCCGTGGGGGTGGACCTTTCGCCGGAGTATGCCGGCATCTACCAGGCTGTCTGTGAACGCATCGGGATCGCGCCCCAGCCCTACCTGGTGGCCGATGCGCGGGAACTGGCGCGCCTCGAGCTGGTTCGTGAGCGCCCCTTCGACCTGATCCTCACCGACCCGCCCTATGCGGCGATGCAGGCCCGCGAGAAGACCGGCGAACGCAAAAAGCGCGGCGCGAGCGCCCCGACACCCTTCACCACCTCCCCCGCCGATCTGGGCAACCTTGACTACTGGGAGTTCCAGCGCGAACTGCGCCGGGTCCTGGAAGGCGCGCTCCCGCTGCTCAAGCCCGGGGGCCATCTGGTGCTCTTCACCAAGGACCTGCAACCGACCGCCGAGCATCACAATATGCTGCACGCCGACATTGTGGCCTCCCTGGGCCAGACGCCAGGATTGGAGTTCCGCGGGTACCGCATCTGGCACGACCAGAGCCTCAATCTGTACCCGTTTGGCTATCCCTTCGCGTTTGTGGCCAATCAGGTGCATCAGTTCATTCTGATCTTTCGGTATGTGCCGCGGGAGCGATAACCACCACCGGGATAGCAATTGTCCTGGAAGGACCTGGCCCTCCCGGACCCGCCCCCGTGGCGAGGGATGCCGGAGAACACCATTCGCCTTATGGTGAACCATGGCCGAGGAACAGTTCCCCGTGGGCGAACCCGACACGCCGCCGCAGCCGCCGCGCACCTACGCAGCCTGGCGTCCCGACCTCGACGACGATGGCGGGGGGGTGAGGCCGCAGCCGCCGCGCACCTACGCAGCCTGGCCGCCGGGCTGCGCCGTGGCCGGGTTGAGTCTGCTGGTGATGGTGAACGCCTTCGGGCTGTTCGGCATCCTGGCCGCCGTGGGGGGTGCGCCGTTCTGGCTGCAACTGGGCGGGCCGTTGTTCTTCAGCCTGCTGGCGCCCCTGGCACAGATCGTCGGGTGGTGGTTCGCCCGCCGCCGCAACCCCTACGCCGCCCGTGTGCTGCTCTGGAGCTTCGGTCTTACCCTGGCGTTCGGGGCGATCATCACCGCCGTGTTGAATGTGATAGACATTTTGACCCTTCGGCAATGACCGCGGGCAAGGCGCCCGCGCGGCCTCACTGCCCAACCCTGAGCAGGCCAGGCCCTCCCAAACCCTCCCGGCGGGCAGAGTGCGGGGCGATCGGGTTGCCCCACGCCCCTCCAACCGGCGATGTGCATGTCAGGACCCTGGTACTATTGACGGCCGCATCCGCGCCAAAGGTCCTTTTACAGCATCAGAATCGCCAGATTCAGTACCCACATATGCACAGTACCTTCTGACTATTGTCGTATTGCGTCGTACGACCTATACTGCCAACGCGTAGAGTAAAACCTCTACCAACAATACTCGTATCGGAAGGGAGGTGAAACAATGCTTCGCAGCTTCTTCGCCAGGGAAGAGGGCCAGGGCCTGGTCGAGTACGCGCTCATTCTCGTGCTGATCGCCATTGTTGTTATCGGTATCCTGACGCTGCTCGGCAACCGCGTGTCGGAGGTCTTCTCGCAGATCAACAGCGGTCTGAGCCGCTAGCCCCTTCACATCGGTTCATCTCGAAGCGCCCCGCCGGTATTCGGCGGGGCGCTTTGGGTTGGGGCGCGCCGGTGCTACAATACGGCAACCTGGCCCGGCTCTGACGAAGGATCTCCGGTGAACGACTATTCGCGCAAATGGTGGGCGCTGGCGGCGGTGGGCAGCGGCGTGCTGCTGTCAACGATAGACGGTTCAATCGTTAACATTGCTCTGGGTACCCTCGTTGCGGCGTTCAACAGTAACCTCAACGTGGTCGAGTGGGTGATGCTGGCGTACCTGCTGACCATCTCCTGTTTGCTGCTGCTGATGGGCCGGCTGGGGGATCTGTTCGGCAAACGCCGGGTGTACCTTGCGGGTTTTGGGGTTTTTACCCTGGCATCGGCGCTGTGCGGGCTGGCCCCCACCATCGGCGCGTTGATCGGCTTTCGGGTGTTGCAGGCGGTGGGCGCGGCGATGATCCAGGCAGTGGGGCCGGCGCTGCTCGTTACGGCGTTTCCACCGCGCGAGCGTGGGACGGCCCTGGGCGCGATCGGCTCGTTCGTCGCCGCGGGGATTCTGATCGGCCCGTCCCTCGGCGGCGTGCTGCTGCGCTACGTCGGTTGGGAAGCGATCTTCTTCGTCAATGTGCCGGTGGGTATGGCGGGGATCTGGCTCTCCCTGCGCAGCATCGCCCCCGATCGGGCACCGGCGGTCGGGCAGGTCTTCGACGTGGTGGGCGCGCTGCTGCTGATGGCGGCCCTGCTGGGCTTGCTGCTGGCGCTCACCGAGGGGCCGATCTGGGGGTGGGACGATCCGCGCATCGCCGGGCTGTTCGTGCTGTTCGGCGCGGCGGGGGTCGCCTTTCTGGCCTGGGAGTGGCGCTTCCCCCATCCGATGATCAGCCTGCGCATGTTTCGCGCGCCAGCCTTTTCCCTCAACCTGCTGGCGAGCTTTTTGCTCTTTCTCGGGCTGGCCTTCAATCTGATTCTGACCCCCCTCTTTCTCCAGTTCGTGCTCAAACTCGACCTGCAAACCACCGGACTGGCGCTGATGGGCCTGCCGCTGGCGCTCTCGTTGAGCGCACCGATCAGCGGGCGGCTCTCCGATCGCATCGGGCCGCGGGCGCTCACCCTGGCTGGCCTGCTGATCGCGGCGGCCAGTTTGATCGGGATGAGTTTTGCCAGGGTAGATACGCCGCTGACGTACCTGATCGGCTGCCTGCTCGTTCTTGGCATCGGTGTGGGCCTGTTCCAGAGCCCCAACAACAGCACCGTGCTGGGCAACGCGCCGCCCGAGGCCCTGGGGGTGGCCAGTGGCCTGCTCGCCGTGATGCGCAATCTGGGCCAGACGGCGGGGGTGGCCATCGCCGGGGCGGTCTGGGCCTCGCGCGTGTTCGCCCTCCACGGGAGCCCGATCACCCCGATAACTGCCGCGCCACCCGCAACCCTGGCCGCCGGCTTCGACCTGGCGATGCGGGTGGCGGCGGGCCTGGTGCTGCTGGCGCTCGTGCCCTCCCTGGCCGGCGGACGGGCCCTGACGCGCCAGGCGCTCCCGGCCCAGGCGGATTAGAGCATCGGGCGAAGCCCTCCCAGGCTTTGCCGTCAGGCAGGGGCCCGGGGAAACCTGGTTTCCCCTCCCTTCTCTAACCGGCGTTCAGCTACTCGCAAGGTGAGGAACGTGAGGAACGAGGATTCCTGGCAGGGCTTCGCCCTCCCAGACCCACCTGGCCAGGGTGCAGGGGATCGGGGAAACCGGGTTTCCCCGATCCCTCAGGCCTCGCGGAAGACGAAGGGCAGCGCGGCGAGTACGCGGGTGCGCAGGGCCTCCTCCAGCAAGGCGGGGAGGAAGCTCTGCGGTTCGGCGGGCGGAAAGGGGCGCGGCAGGAGATCGCGCCGGCCCCCGCCCCGCACCATCAGCAGCGTAGGGCGTGGATCGGGGGGCAGGCTGGCCAGTTCGCGGGCGCGGGCCACCGCAGCGGGCAGGCCCCCCAGGTCGTCCACCAGGCCGAACAGGGCCGCCTCGCGCCCCGTCCAGACGCGCCCGCCGGCGATGGGCTCGAGTTGCTCCTCCTCGATGCCGCGTCCCTCGCGCACCCGATCCTTGAAGATGGCGTAGGTCTCGAACACCGTGCGGTTGAGGGCGTCGCGTTCGTTTGCCTCAAGCGGGTGCAGGGGCGAAAAGAGACCGCTGTTGGCCCCCCGGCTGATCACCCCCACGCCGATGCGCACCCGTTCGAGCAAGGCGGCGCCATTCGCTCGCACGGCGAGAACACCGATACTGCCGGTGAGGGTGGCCGGGCGAGCCACGATCACCCGCGCCGGGGTAGCGATGTAGTAACCTCCCGAAGCCGCCACGTCACCCATACTGACCACCAGCGGCTTGCGCCGGCTG
This sequence comes from Chloroflexaceae bacterium, assembly GCA_034431835.1. Taxonomy (GTDB): domain Bacteria; phylum Chloroflexota; class Chloroflexia; order Chloroflexales; family Chloroflexaceae; genus JACAEO01. The sequence continues at coordinate 10,801 of DAOUDA010000108.1, forward strand.
AGGCGCAGCGCCTCGCGCCAGATCAGGTCGGAGGCGAACGAGTCGCCGCCGGGTGAGTCGATGTGCATCACGACGGCGGCCACGCGGTTGTCGCGCTCGGCGCGGCGCAGGGCCTGGGCGATGGTGTCGCTGCCGGCGAGGTTGCCGCCGAGAATGGGCAGCGGCAGAGGCGAGCGCCGGCTCGTTCCAGTGGCGATGGCGCCGACGACGGGAACGACGCCCACAAAACGGCGCTCGCGGCGGGCAGGGGGCAGGGGCAGCCAGCGGTCGGCCTGCAGCCAGTCAATCAGCGCCAGCCCGTCGCCGCCTTTGCCGGACGTCGTGGTCTCCGGAGTGGCTGTCTCGTCGAGACGCCGCAGGTACGCCTCCAGTTCGTCCTCGTAGAGCGCCGCGTCGAGCAAACCGGCCTCGCAGGCGGCGCCAGCGCGGAAGGGAGCGCGATCGATCAACGCCCGAACCTGTTCGTTGCCAAGACCGCGCGCGGCGGCGATGGTCTCGACGAGCAGCGTGAAGCGGTCGTCCATGAGCCGTTCGAGTTGCTCGCGGGCCTCGGGCGAGAGCGAGGCGCGGGCCAACTGGTCGCCGGCACTCTTGTAGGGCGACACGGCGATCACCTCGGCCTCCAACCCGGCCAGGCGCAGGGCGTCGCCAAAGAGGGTCACCTCGACCCGCAGCCCGGTCAGGTTGAGGTAGGCCGTAGGCGGCATCACCACCCGGTCGGCGCCACAGGCGGCGAAGTAGGCGCGCGTATCGGCGGAGGGCAGATAGGCCACCACGCGCTTGCCTGCATCGCGGTAGACGCGGAGGATCTCGTGGAGACCCTGAATGCCGGCCCACCCTGCGCCGAGATCGCGAATGACCAGCACCACGCCGCGAATATGCGGATCATCGGCCAGGCGTTCGAAGCGCCGCCGGAGGGTCTGCAGGCTCACGGGGGTGGCGACGCCGCCGAAGCGGCTCTGCCACCAGACCACCGGCTCAACCAGTTCGGGCAAGGCACCGCTCACCTCCACGCGCACCCAGTCGATGCGGCGGCGGCGCAGCCGGCGCCAGAGGTTCACGCCCCCCCGCCAGAGAGCGGTCAGCAGATACATGAGTGTTGCCATAGGCCATTCGGTGGCGTGCGCACCAGCGAGGTGGAAAAAAAGAACGTTTCTGGGAGGGCGGAGCCCTCCCAGGCCCTCCCGACGGACAGCCGCCTGTTCTTCATCAATGGCCGTTGAACGCGGTGATGCTCAGCTACATCCGGCAATCCAAAATCCAAAATCATATCGGGCATTATACCAGGCACGCCCGGCGCCAGCGCGGCTTCACCTGTTCCTCATTCTGCGCGTCGCAGAGAGGATCCGGTTGTGTGGTAGACTTTCATGAGGCTGCACCGTAAGGATAGTTCCCGGTGGTTCTGGCGGCGCGGCCGCCAGAACCACCGGGAAAACCGGGGTGCGGGGCTTGCCCCGGCGCGGAAGGCTCCGCCTTCCCCCTCACCCTCCAAAAGGTAACATTGCACGTAGAGGGTTACGCTACATACTGGCTATGACTCGAACTGCATGGATGCTGATTACTCTTCTGGCCACGGCACTGCTGCTCATCGGCTGCAGCAGTGGCCGCCTGCTCGGGGACGTGACGCTCAGCGCCGACACCTTCGCCCCCACTGAAGCGACCGCGCCGTTGACCATCGCCTACACCGTGGGCCGCGACGCTACGGTGGACATCTACGTGCTCGATGCCAGGGGCGCGCGCTTCGACCTGCGGCGCGCCCAGCCGCGCGTGGCCAGCCGTAACCCCTACGTGCTGCGCTTCGATGGAACCGCGCCCACGGGTGACCCGGTGCTGGTGCGCCGCCTGCTGCCCCCCGGCGCCTACACCATCGTCGTGGCCGCTCAGACTGACGCCGGTCAGCGCGAGGAGCGCCGTCTGGCCCTCACCATTACCGGAGACGAAGCGCCTCTGCCGGACATCGAGAACCTCACCGTCACGCCGGCGATTATCTCACCCAATGCTGACGCGATCGACGACGTTGCCGAGTTCACCTACCGGCTGCCCGTGAGCGCCACGGTGGACATCGAGGTGACCGCCCCCGACGGCGAGATCATCCCCGTGGTGACCCGCGAAGATGAAGGCCCCTATGAGCAGCACCACGTCTGGAACGGTAAACGTCCCAATGGCGCGCTGCTGCCGGCAGGGGTCTATACCTACACGGTGCGCGCCGAGGACCGCTTCGGCAACCTGGCGCAACGCCGGGGATCCATCGAACTGGCGAACGTGGGCCAGCCCGAGGCGCGGATCGTCTCGGCCTACATCGCTCCGCAGCGCGTCATGCTCGGCGAGGTGATCACCGTCACCGTGCGCGTGCGGAACACCGGCGCCGTGCCCATCCGCACCTACGGCCCGCCCAGCGGCTTCGAGTACACTACCGATGAGGTCTTCTCCTCGATCGAGGGCGGGCGCTACGCCGCCCAGGCCGGCGGCTTCTGGCGCCTGGGCATGGACTGGGACGCCAACAGCGGCGGCGGGGCCAAACGCTACCCCTTCCGCTGGGCGCTCAGCGCCAGGCCCCCCGAGCAGTGGAGCGCGCCCGGGGTCGAGGATTTCTTCATGCCCGGCGAAGAGATCACCATCGTCGGGCGGGTGCGCGTCCTGCAGCGTGAGACAAAAATGGGCTTCTACGTCGGCCTGATCCAGGACGGAGTGGGCTTCTTCCAGGATCGCACCGGGCGCACCATCGTTGAGGTGGGATTCTGATGTGAAAACAGGCCAGGGAATGGAAGGGTCCGGGAGGGCTTCGCCCTCCCGGGAAAGTCCTTTTTCGTTCCGGCGTTGTGCGGCGAAGCCGTGTGCGGCCTGATGTGACCTGGCCGGTGAGAGGGTATGGGGAAACCAGGTTTCCCCAATCTCCCTCACAACCATCGCACGGGCAGGGGCGCGGGGAAACCAGGTTTACCCGCGCCCCTGCCAC
>DAOUDA010000109.1:0-13531 GCA_034431835.1 Chloroflexaceae bacterium
GGCGGCCGATGCTGGCGGCGGCGGCCTCGACCTGGCTGAGGTCGGCGGCGCCGTTGGGGCCCATCGGGGTGCCGACGGTGATGAACACCAGTTCGGCCCCTTCGAGCGCCACCGCGTAGTCGTCGGTAAAACGCAGGCGCCCGGCGCGCATGTTCCGTTCCAGCAACTCCTGCAAACCCGGCTCGTAGATCGGTGTCTTACCGCTCCGCAGCAGATCCAGTTTCTGCAGATCGATCTCCACCCCGGTGACCCGATTGCCCAGGTCGGCAAAGCAGACCGCCGTGGTAAGCCCCACATAGCCGGCGCCGACAACACAGATGGTTTGCATACAGCGTCAGCCCTCTGCTCATTCTGGTCAAGGCATATTTCAGACCTGGTTGTTCCAGCTTAACCGCTGCTTCACCCTACCTCCTGACCGGTCTGCGGAGGAGTGGGGTGTGGAGATGAGAACCGATCCACAGGCGCTCCATCCTCCACCTCCACATCTCTACAGCTCTACACCTCCACATAACATGTAGATGTAAAGGCGAGATTGTCGAGCAGATCCCCCGGACCCTCACTGCTCACCAATCAGCGACACCTCGGTCACCCGCGAATCATAGTCGTGGCCATTGGCATAGATCTCGATACTGCGCAACAGGCGATAGTCGGGGAGCCAGCCTTCATCGCGCAAATCGAAGCTGATATTGGCCCAGACGGCCCGTTCGACAGGGATGTAGGTCACACCGGGCTGGGTCACCTGGGGCGGCTGATCATCGTTATCGCTGTAGACGCAGACGACGCGCTCCTCCTCGGGATCGGCAGGGGAACTACGCTTTGCCACCAGGCGGATCATCACCGGGCACTCCGTACCGCGGTCGCCCACATCGTTAAGCGATTGGTACAGAATCCGTGCCCAGAGCGAAAAGCGTAGCGAACGATACTCGGAGATATCGATCCCCTCGCCCCGCGCCCCCAGGTCCTGTTTGATACCCGTGGTAAAGCCGCTGGTCTGGTTGCCGGGCCGGTAGAACCAGGCGGCCACGCGCCGGTCATCGGGGCCGCAGCTCCCTTCGGGGATCTGGGGGCGGCAGATCGACGAGAGGCGGAAGAACCCCTGTTGTTCGAGCGGCAGTTCCGGACCCGAGTAGACCCGCCAGGTCGTGGCCCTGGGCAGCGTCGGTTCATCCTGGCGCGTGGTATTGTTGTATTCCGCCTCGCTGAACTGGCTGAAGCCGCCATCGCGGATCAACTCCCAACGGGCGGGAACCACCAGGCCGGGCACGCCGGCCGGATCAAGCACCAGGCGTTCGCGGGGCCGCACCTCGACGCTGCGCCCATCGGCGCCGTGGACCACTGCCACGCCGCTGCGCACCGCCACATCGGCGGAGAGGGGATTGCCGCCATCGGGCCGCAACACCGCGCGCTCGGGAGGAAGCAACTCGACGCTGTAACTACCCCCAGGCGCCAGATCAAGCAGCGCATCGGCCACGTGCACCGTGTAACGCGCCTGCTCGTAGCGAGGGTCGGGTTTGATGTCGTAGCGCACATAACCGGCGCGCTGACGAATGGCGATCTCCAGGGTGCCGCTGTGCCAGCGACTGGTGCGCAGTGCCTCGATGGACACCTCGGCGCCGGCCCACAGATCGAGCTGGCTCTCCTCAAACAGACGCACACTGGCCAACTGCCCATAGCCAGCAGAAGCGACGATCCGCACCGAGTCACCCTCGGCCAGCGGCTGCTGGTCCCGCGGGGCCTGATACACCGTTCGATGGGCCGGTCGCCAGGCGATCGCCTCGGCAGGACCGCGCACGATCAGCACCGCCTCACGCGGCTCGGTAGCCGTGCGGTAGACTTCACGCACGGTCCACAGCGCCCAGGAGAGCATCCCGGCAAAGAGGGCGAAAAAGAACAGCAGCGTCAGCCAGGCCAGCAGCAACGTGCGCTGGCGCGCGGCGTTCCGCAGAACTGGCGATGGTTCAGCATAGCTCATAGACGTACTGTCGCCTGGCATTCCAACGAGACTTCTCCCCGTAGGGGAGGCTCAGAGGGGCCACCGGCCCTTCCGAGCTCGCGTCTCGTTGCCGGACCAGGTATCGTTCACACCAACGTTACCGTAGCGTCTCTTATTGCTCACGGGCAGCCAGCACCAGCGCGGCGGCGCCGAGCAGACCGGCGTGATCGCCCAGGGTCGCGGCGATGATCGGCACGTCGCGATAGAGGGCCACCTTTACATGGGCGTAGGCAATCGCCCGGGCCCGTTCGAGCAAGCCCGGATTGTTCAAGATCACCCCGCCGCCGGCAATCAGGATCTCAGGGCTGAAGACGTGCAGGATCGAGGCGAACCCCAGGCCAAGCAGCCGCGCCTCACGGGCCATCAACTCGATCGCAAGCGCGTCGCCCGCGGCCGCCGCTGCGGCCACGTCCGCGCCGGTCACCGTGGCCGGCGTGGCCCGCTGGTGCAACAGGCTCTCCGGGCGCGCGGGCATCGCCGCGGCCGCGGCGCGGCCCAGGGCCGTGCCCGAGGCCAGATCCTCCCACACCGCGCCCCGTTCGGTATCGAGAACCATGAACCCCAACTCGGCGCCCGCGCCCATGCGCCCCAACAGCAGGCGCCCGTCGTTGATCACGCCTCCGCCAATACCGGTGCTCACGGTGACATAGACCATATGCTGCCGGCCCTGGCCGCCCCCGAAGCGCCACTCGCCCAGTGCGGCGACATTGGCGTCGTTGCCCAGTTCCACCGGCAGCCCGGTGGCCTCGGCGACCATGGACCGCAGGGGCACCGTGTGCCAGCCGGGCATATTTGGTGGCGAGTAGACCATCCCCCTGGCCGGATCGAGGGGACCAGGCGCGCCGATGCCCACCCCGAGCAGGGTCGCGTCCTCGGGCAGCCTGGCGCGCATACGCTGGATCAACTCCACCACCCGCCCGATCACCGCCGTGGGACCGGCTTCAACCTGCGTCGGAACACGCTCGTGGGCCAGCACCTGCCCCCGCGCCGTCACTAGCGCGGCGCGCAGAAACGTGCCCCCCAGATCAACTGCGATCACCTGCTCCATACCCGCGATTATAGCACGCTGCCAGAAGGGCCGGAGCGCCCCCCTCCAGGCAGGACCGATGCATCGGCTTTGGGCCAGGTCGCGGACGCCGGTTCTTTGCGGTGGTTCTGGCGGCTGTAGCGCCTGAACTACCAAACAGTGACCCGTTGGGCGGCCGCCCCCCTCCCAACCCCCCCCGTTGGGGGGAAGACGCCGGACTCCCCCGGCGGGGAAGGGGTGAGGAGGGGACGGAGTTACCGAAAGACCTGGTTCACCGAGTACTACGCCGCCCGACACCCCGGCTATGGGAGACGGACTTTACACAAACCCTGACGCCCCTCTTGACGCACAAGTGTTTTCTTTGCTATACTTGCGACAAAAGTTCTACTTCAGTATGCCTGGCTGTGCCGTTCTGCGCGCGCCGTGCATATTGGTTTGCGTAGTGCGCATTGTGATTGGAAGTTCGCCGTTGGCCCCATCCGGGCTGCGGCCAGGGAAAGGATGGGGAAGCATGCGTAAAGGTAACGGACTCTCTCCGCGTCAGAAAGAGATGCTGGATTACATTGAGGAGTTCATAAGTAAGAACGGCTACGCGCCAGCCATTCGCGACATCAAGGGTGAACTCAACATTAGCTCGACCTCGGTGGTGGCCTACAACCTCAAGGCCCTGAAGGAGAAAGGCTGGATCAATCGGGAAGGGAAAGTGTCCCGCGGGATCACCCTGGCGCGGAAGGAGGTTGCCCCGCTCAGCCTGACTGGCAGAGGCGGCCAGGTGCCGCTGCTGGGGGTGATCACAGCCGGCTCCCCGCTCCCCGACCCGCAAGAGGTGGATCCAGAGGGCGCTGAGAAGATCGAAGTACCCGCCGAGATCGTCCCCCCGGAAAAACTCAACGATGTGTTCGCCCTGCGGGTGCGCGGCCTATCGATGATCGATGCGCTGATCGACGATGGCGACATCGTGCTGCTGCGCCACCAGGTGGACGCCGAGAACGGCCAGATGGTCGCCGCATGGATCGTCGATGAGAATGCGGTGACCCTCAAGAAGTTCTACCACGAGGGGAACCGGATCCGTCTCCAGCCTGCCAACAGCACCATGCAACCCATTTATACGTCCCCCGAGAATGTACGCATCCAGGGGCGCGTCGTGGGCGTTCTGCGCAGCCTGCTCTGAAGGTTTCACCTCTAACCGGGCGTGGGGAAACCAGGTTTCCCCACGCCCCTTCCTTGAGTAGATAGCCGATCGGGGAACCCGGTGTTCCGGGTTCCCCTCTTTGATTGTTCACCCCATACGTGGCGGCGCCACATACCACCAGTCACGCCAGGCATAGGCCGCCAGGCCGATCACCAGCAGCAGCAGAACGAACCCCAGATCGCTTCGGCGCGGGCGCCAGCGTCGCCCCGGCAGCATCAGATGCGCCGTGGCCCAACCCAGCAGGACCGTCAGCAGGCCGTAGAAGATCAGCGTCGCCCGGTAGACCGGCACGACGATCGGCCCCGCCGGCCCGTAGTGGATCACCCCGGGCCATAGCAACGTCAGGAACGGCAGGCCACTCAGGGGATCGCCGTAGCCGAAGAAGTTCATCACCTGGTCGGAGGATGGCGTGATCGTGGTGATCGCCGTCAACGCGCTGAAGGGCTGCAGGTACACCAGCGGCGGCGGCGGCGCCTGCCCGGGCGGGTTCGAGAATTGTCCCCAGACCGTCGCAAGCAGCAGCGGCACCCCCAACAGCAGCAATACCAGCGCGTAGGCCACCACCGTCGCCCGGGTCGTCCGCTGTAGTAAGGCTGAGCAGAACAGACCCAGCGTCCCGAAGAAGATCGTCGTCATCACCAGCAGCGCCAACGCCTTCAGCAGGGCCAGCGGCTCGACCCCGCCAAAGACGAATACCACGCTGAACACCGGCACGGCGGCGAAGATCAGTACGAACAGATAACTCAACGCCGCCACCAGTTTGCCCCACAACACCTGTTCGGGCCGCAGGGGCGTGGCCAGGAGCATGTCGTAGGTTAATCCCTCGCGCTCGCCACTGATGGCCCCGCTGGTCATCGCCGGCGCCAGAAAGACCACCAGCAGCAACTCCACAAAGGCCAGACCCTTGAACAGCCCCTGACCGACCTGCGCGCTCAGGAGTACGCCGCCAAAGCGCGCCTGCTGCGCCATCAACTGAAAGATCCCCACGCCGGCGAGGGCCAGCAGCGCGAGAAACACGGTCAGCACGACGTAGGGCCGCGCGCCCCGCATACGTGTGCGCGCTTCGCGCACGATGATCGGGTTGATCTGAGGTCGCTGGAGGCGTATTCCTCGCATCATACCACTTCCTGTTGAACAGATTGTATGCGCATCATCGCCAGGTCCCATTGGGACGCCATATTCAGCAATCCACAATCAACATCCGCAACCCGAAATGGTATTACTCCGCCGTTGTCAGGCGCAGGAACAACTCCTCCAGATTCTCCGCCTGGGCCCGAAATTCGCTGACCACCGCTCCCGCCCGCACCAGGCGCGTCAGCAGCGCCGCCTGCCGCTCTTCGTCGCTCTCTTCCACCTCGACCAGCACGACCGCCTCGTCGGAAGGGTCGGCCCGCACACCGCGCAGCCGCGGCAGTTCCTCCTCCGGGGTGGCCGCAAGTTGCTGCAGCAACGCACGGGCCGTCTCCAGGCCCCGCAGCACGCGGATGCGTAGCCGGGTGCTTCCTGCCAACTGCCGGCGCACCATCTCCACCGGCCCGCTGACAATCATCTTGCCGCTGTCGATGATCCCGATCTCGTTGCACACCTCGGCCAGTTCACTCAAAATGTGCGAACTGACCAGCACCGTCTTGCCCATGTCGCGCAGGGTGCGCAACAATTCCCGCAACTCCACCCGCGCCCGCGGGTCCAGACCGCTCGCCGGTTCGTCGAGCAGCAACACGGGCGGATCATGCACCAGCGCGTGGGCCAGGCAGAGCCGTTGCTGCATACCCCGCGACAGGCTCTGCACATAGGCGTTGCGCCGATCGGCCAGATCGACCAGGTTGAGCAACTCGTCAACCGTCCGGCGGCGGCGCGCCGCTTCCAGCCCATAACAGCGCGCGAAAAAGTCGAGATACTCCCAGACCCGCAGATCGTCGTAGACGCCGAAGAAGTCGGGCATGTAGCCCACCAGGCGCTGACCGCCGCCGGGGATGAGCCGTTGCCCCATCAAGCGCACTTCGCCGGAGGTCGGCTCGATCAGTCCGGCGAGCAGGCGCAGCGTGGTCGTCTTGCCGGCGCCGTTCGGGCCGATAAAGCCGTAAATGCTTCCCCGGGCCACGGTCAGGTTCAGGTGGTCGAGGGCGACCATCCGGCCATAGCGCCGCGTAAGATTGACCGTCTCGATCGCCAGGGTCATGGCATGCTTCCCTTCACCGTCGCGTCTACATACACGCATCCGGCGCCGGCCTCCCCCTGGGGGTGGCTCAACCGCACCCGAATGGCGCCATTGCCGCCCAGGAAGCGCTCCGGCTCCTCAATGGGCTGCGAACGGCGCGTCAGGGTTTGCGCCTCCCAGGCGCCCAGGTTCCAATTGTACAGTTCAACCACGGTGGTATGTTGCCAGGGCCCATCGGAACCGGTCTCCAGGGTCATCACCTGGGGGCGCAGCCCGTACAGGTCGCGGGGCAACACCAGGTTCACCACCGCCGGATCGGGACGCAAGAGCAGGCCCAGACCCTGACCGCCCATACAGGTCGTGGTGCTGGCGCTTTCAAAGCTGGGGGCGAGCCAACCTCGCCCCAGGGTCACTGCATCGCCGGCAACCATCATCTGCGGCCTTCCGGTGATGAGCGTCGTATGCTGGCTGCTCGCCCGCGTCCCTTCGAGGGCCGTCGCCAGGACCGGCGCGCCGCTCCAGGCGATCACCAGCGGCTGACCGTTCTGAAGGGACAACCCGTAGCTATAGAAGGCGTCGAGAATGCGCATACGCTGCTGCAACCCGGTAGGCAGCGGTTGGCCGCCGGGCTGACCCTGACGGTCGATTTCATCGCCGTAGATCAGGTACCCCAGGGGGATGACCGGCCCAAACAACCCCGGCTGGACCACCCGCCGGCGCTGCAAGAGACCGCTGCGCCGCTCACCCGGCGCCAGATCACCCAGCCGCGCTACCCGATCGCCCTGCACCAGGGCGACATCGGCCAGCGCCTGATCACCGCGGTTCTCGACCTCGCCGCGCATCTCGTCGCCGGTGATGGTGATACGCGCAGCAAGCCCGGTTGTACTGGCAATAAAGTCGGTGCTCAACGCGCGCATGGACCACTGGGCCACCTCGAAGGCTTCAGCCTTCGCGCCCGCCTCAGTTTCCTGGAGAAACACCCCTCCGCCGGCGACCCCAGGGTCCCACGGCCCCTGGATAGAGACCGGGCGCAGCAGCAGGGCAGCGTCGTTTGCGGCCGCGACGTGCAGGCTGTAGCTGCGCCGTTCGGGCGAGAACAGCCCCACAAAGGAACGTACACGAGCCACATCACCATCATCGTCAAGCAACTCGATCAGGTTGACCGAGGCCAGCAGCACGTCGCCGCCCCGCTGGAGGTATCCGACGCCATAGGTTAACCCGGTAAAGATCAGGGTTATCGCCGGCGCCGCTACCCATCCCCAGGCCTGCCGGTCGAAGCGGCGCAGCACCAGATAGGTGACCGGCCCGACCAGAACAATGTAGGCCAGCAACAATCCGGCCAGCAAGCCCAGGGGCGGGAACTCCAGCTCCGGCAAGCTGGTGAGGCTGGCGGCCAAACTGCCTTCAAGGAAGCTGTCCAGGCTCATGGCCTGAGCCTCGAAGCCCGGGGGCGGGGGCGCGAGGGGATGGAGCAACACCTCCCACACCTCCGGCGCCTCGGTCCACGCTCGCACCGCAGGATGCGCCAGCGGCCAGGGCGCCACGGTGATCACGCCGCGCCCCAGGCTCTGCTCCAGAGCGGCCACGCTTGCGCCGGCAAACAGCGGCACGGCGTAGGGAGCGGGCTTGTCGGCGCTCCGCAGGGGCGTCACGCGGGCCAGCGGCACCGTCGCGGACCCGGCTTCGGCGCCGAACAGCGTCGTGGCCTCCACTGGCTCGACGGCGGTCACCGTTACGGTCCGCAAGATCGCGGGCAGGCCAGCCAGCGAGCGGCGCAGACCGTTCCCGCCGCCGAGGATCACCTGGCCGCCTCGGAGCACCCACTCGCCGAGCGCCGCGCGCTGGCGTTCGTTCAATTCCTCGGTGGGGGCATCTTCCAGAATGACCGTATCGAACGCGCTGAAACCCAGGGCGTGCTCGGGCATGTCTTCAAGGCGCAGCGTAATCGGGACGAGCATGGATCCGCCGGAGAGACGCGCGGGCAGGGTCACCGGCGCGTCCTCCTGCCCAACCACCGCGACGTAACGGGCGCGAGGGTTGAACGGAGGTAGTTGCAGGGTCGCAGCGGCAAGTTCCTGACCGGCATCAAGCGCCTGCACCCGCAGCCGCCGCGAGGCAGGGGTCAGGAAGACATAGATGGTCGCCACCTTACGCCCACGGTGCGGCAACTCAACGACCGTGGCGTACTGGGCGCCCTCGCGTGTGCCGACGCGCACCTCCACGTTCCGGTCAGGGCCCTCGTTGGCCACCTCAACCATGATCGGCATCCACCGGTTGGGGCGAAAGACCCCCTCATAGGCGGGACGGGCGCTCAGGCTGATCGCCTCCGCGGCAGGGGGGGCGGCTCGCCCCGTCTGCGCCAGGGTGACGGTCAGGATCGGCACCATCAGCAGGATGGGGAGCAAACGACGGATGGATCGGGACACAACCGACGCTCCTCGCACGCTACGTATACCATCGGGCAACCGGATCACGATCCATCGCAAGAAGCCCGCGGCAGCAGTTACCACTATGGATAGACGAGAAGGCGGCGGTGGAAGTTCCACTGCCGCCTCTCAGTATAGAGGATTGTTTCCCGCTCCCCAATGAAAGCCTGCTGAATGGGCCGTGGTTGCCGGGCGCGGTGAGAATGGATCAGATGTTGCGGAAGCCCCGAATACGAGCCGTTACGAACCGGTGTGATACCTGTCAGGCGCAGAACGCGAAGGAACGCGACGGATCACGATGGCGCGATGCGTAGCCGGTCGGGCCTACTGGCGGCGGCGGCGACGCAGGAGCGTGTCTGGCTCGATAACGACGCGGGCGGGAGCCTGCTGAACCTTGCGTAGCGCGGCGACGGAGACCAGGGCGAGAACGACGGCGATAGCAAGGAGAATGAGTGCGCTCATAGCTTGTAATCCTTTCGACCTACTGGCCCGACACGCCGCTCCCGACAGGTTCCGGAAGAGGGGGATAGTATGGATCCACCCTTCTCACAGGAAACGCTCCGTCGCAATGTGCCTGTCAGTCCATTACCGACAGCGCCGCCGCCACGGTCGGCATGCGTCGTTATCTTGTACAAGGTAGTATAGCGAAAAGATCGCACCACGTCCATACCAATTTCGGGAGTTTTTCTTCACAATTCCGAATACCGGCGCCCGGGGGCGGCAGGCGAGGGGCTGACGAATGTTATGTCGATGCGATGCAGCATGAGGGAGGGGGTGCAGGAAGGCGGGGAAACCAGGTTTCCCCGCCATCCAGACCTACCGGCTGAGGCGGCTCTTCAGTTCCTGGGTCAGCAGGGGCAGCACCTCGTTCACATCGCCGACCAGGCCGAAGGTGGCGACGCGGAAGATCGGCGCCTCGGGGTCCTTGTTGATCGCCACGATGTTGCGGCTGGTGCGCATACCCGCCAGGTGCTGGATGGCCCCGGAGACGCCGCAGGCCACGTAGAGCTTGGGCGAGACGGTCTTGCCGGTCTGGCCGACCTGGTGCTCGTAGGGCACCCAGCCGGCGTCCACGATGGCGCGCGAGGCGCCGTAGGCGCCGCCGAGGGCCTCGGCCAGGGGCGGGATGAGCTTGTAGTAGTTGTCCTTGTCGCCGAGGCCACGCCCGCCGGTCACGATGATGGCCGCGTCGGTGAGGTTGACCGCGCCGGTCTTGGGCGCGACGCTGTTCACGGTGGTGCGGATCTCCGCGCCATCGAGGGCCAGGGCCTGCACACTGCCGGCGGCGGCGCCGGGCTGGGCCTCGGGGAAGCTCTGCTTGCGCACCAGGGCCACCACTGGCCGACCGGCGGCGAAGGCGTAGGTGTTGATCACGTTTCCGCCGTGGGAGGGGCGCACCGCGGTCACCGCGCCGCCCTCGGCCTTCAGATCGATCGCGTCCACCACCAGCCCGGCATCCAGATCAGCGGCCAGGGCCGCGCCGAAGTCGCGCATCTGGAAACTGGCCCCGGCGAGGATCAGCGCGGGCTGCGCCGCGGCCACGGCGACCTTCGCCGCCGCCACGTGCCCGTCGGTCGTGTAGGGGGAGAGCCGCGGATCGTCAACGGTATACACTGTATCGGCGCCGTAGGCCGCCGCCTTCTGGGCCACCGCGCCCACGCCGCTGCCCACCACCACCGCGCTCAGCGGGCCGCCGAGGGCGGCCGCCAGTTCCTTGCCCTTGCCCAGCAACTCCCGCGTGACGGCGGCGATCTCGCCGTCTACCTGCTCCACATAAACCAGTACGCCCGGCATATGTTCCTCCTGCGACACAACGCTGCCAGCGCCTTCCCGCGCCGCGGGCGCGGAGGGGGCAACGCCTGCGCTAGATAATCTGGTTCTCCAGCAGCTTATCGACCAGTTTCTTCACCTTGGCGGCCGCGTCGGGGCCGTCGATCGTCTCGCCGCTCGGACGGGGCGGCGGCGGCACGCGCTGCGTGACCGTGACCGTCGGCGTAAGGCCGCTGACGCCCAGATCGGCTGCAGTCCACACCGGCGGCTCCACCTTGGCGACTTTCTTGATCTTCAGCAGTGAGGGGTAGCGCGGGTTGTTGATGTCCTTGATCACGCTCACCACGGCGGGCAACGGCGCGGTCACCGTCTCCACCACCGTCTCCAGGTGCCGCTCGGCAGTGATCGTCTTGCTGCCGGGGTTCACATCGATCACCTTCCCCACGTAGGTGATCTGGGTCCAGCCCAGAACCCGCGCCAGGGCGGGGGCAAAGGCGCCGCTCTCATCATCGGTGCTGTTCCGGCCGGTGAGGATCAGATCCACGTCGCCGAGCTTGCGGATCGCCGCCGCCACCACCTTCGCCGCAGCGATGGTGTCGAGCGTGGCAAACGCCGGATCCTTCAGCAGCAGCGAGTCGGTGGCGCCCATCGCCAGGGCGCGGCGCATCTGCTCAACCCACTCGTCGGTGCCCATCGAGAGAACGGTCAGCTTCCCGCCGTGCTTCTCGTTCCAGATAATCCCTTCCTCGATCGCGTACTCGTCGAACAGGTTGATGATCTTCTCGATCCCGTCGGCGTTGATGCTCAGGTCAGGGTTGATCTTGACCGAGTTGTCCCGAGGGACCTGCTTCATACACACGACGATGTGCATGCCCAAGCTCCTTCGTCGGGGCGCCGCCTGCGCGACACCCTACCGGCACCTGTAACGCCACCGATTGTACCACGTTCTCCGTCCCTTGTCCCAGACCTCACAGGTTTGCACCGCACCAGGTCCGCCTCCGGCGGCGGGCCGTGGGGCGGCTACGCCGCCCGAACCAGCGAAACACCTGGGGTCTGGGCCTCGCCCCAAAAACGTTGCATCAGCCCTGCGGGTTCGCAAAACCAGGGGGTCCGGGACGCATCCTACATATGCGCGTATAATCCGCGTTTTCGGCCCGGCTGTCAACCCCACGCCTCGGGGTCATACGCGGGGAGTTCGCGGCGCAGCGGGGGGTTGATGCGGTAGCCGAGGGCGAAATCGGCCTGCAACAACTCCTGGAGTTCGCGGGTGCCCTCGTAGATCACCGCCCCACGAGCGTTGCGCAGGTAGCGTTCCACCGGATACTCGTCGGCGTAGCCGTAGGCGCCATGGATCTGAATGGCATCATCGGCGGACTCGAAGCTCGATACCGTCGCGTGCCACTTGGCCAGGGTGGTTTCGCGCGTGTTGCGCAGGCCGCGGTTCTTCATCCAGCCCGCCCGGTAGACCAGCAACCGCGAGGTGTCGAGCTTGCGGACCATGTGGCTGAGCATGCGCTTGACGAGCTGGTGCTCGGCGATGGGCCTGCCGAAGGTGTGGCGTTCGCGGGCGTAGCGCAGGCTGGCCTCCAGGCTGGCCTGGATCAGCCCGGTGGCCCCGGCCGCCACGGTGTAGCGCCCGTTGTCGAGGGCGGCCATGGCGATCTTGAAGCCCTCACCCTCCTCACCCAGGCGGTTGGCCGCGGGCACCCGTACATCCTGAAAAATGACGCTGCCGGTGTTGCCCGCGCGCACCCCCAGCTTCCCGTGGATGGGCTGGCTGGAGACCCCCGGCCAGCGCCGCTCGACGATGAAGGCCGAGATGCCGCGCGCGCCCTGGTCCGGATCGGTCTTGGCCATCACCAGGAAATTGTCGGCGATGTCGGCCAGACTGATCCAGGTCTTTTCGCCGTTGAGGATGTAGCTATCGCCATCACGGCGGGCGGTGGCGCGCATGGCGGCGGCGTCGGTGCCCGAATCAGGCTCGGTGAGGCAGTAGCCGGCGAGTTGTTCGCCCCGAGCCTGGGGAACCAGGTACCGCTGCTTCTGCTCCTCGCTGCCCCACTGAAAGAGGCTCAACGAGTTGAGGCCGGTGTGCACCGACATCACCACGCGCAGGAAGCTGTCTACCCGTTCGAGTTCCTCGCAGACCACCGCGAGGGCCAGATAGTCCATCCCCGCGCCGCCGTAGCGCCGGGGCAGGCAGATGCCCAGGAAGCCCAACTCGCCCATCCGCTTCAACACGGGGCGGATGTGCGGGCGCGTTTCAGGGCCTTCGTGCTGCTCGGCGCCCGAACGGTCCCAGGCGCGAATAAACGGCGCGACCTCCTTTTCGGCAAACTGGCGCACGGTTTGCCGGAGCATGGCGTGCTCGTCGGTCAGAAACATCTCGTAGCCGGCGGTGAGGTCCATGGATGCTGCTCCCTCGTGTCCTGATTGGCGTGCATGGCATTATAGCAGGGGGATGGGGCAACCGGGTTGCCCGCGGGAATCAATGAGTTTTCCTGGGAGAGCCAGGCCCTCCCCGACCCTCCCTGCCGGCGGTAAGGGTGCGTCATGCCGGACCCGCCCTTCAGGCAGGGGCAGAGGGAAACCGGGTTTCCCTCTGCCCCTGGTTGCAGGTGGCGCGGGGTGTGCTATAGTACCCTGCAACAAGCCGTTTCCGGGCGCAGTCTTATCGCCACGACGTCAAACCATACGTACCGCACAGATACCTGGGAGTGGGAACCTATGCCGTTCTGTCCGCAATGTGGTATTGAGAATCCCCCTTCCGCGCGCTACTGCGACCAGTGTGGCGCGGTGATGATCCCGGTGCCGGCGCAGGGTCCGGCTGCGCCGCCAGCAACCGTCCCGGGGCGCCCGGTCGCCGCGCCCGCCACCGCCGGGCCGACTACCTGCCCCCGGTGCGGCACGGCGGTCATCCCTGGCGAGGCGTTCTGCGACAACTGCGGCGCGCCCCTGCTCGGCG
>DAOUDA010000110.1:0-12355 GCA_034431835.1 Chloroflexaceae bacterium
CCCCCCCCCCCCCCCCCCCCCCCCCCCCCCCCCCCCCCCCCCCCCCCCCCCCCCCAACTCCCGCTCCGCCCGCGGCGGGCGCGGCCCTACCGAAACAGCGGCGAATCGGGAAACCGGTCGTGGAGCCGGCGATCGAGGCCGAACCAGTGCCCGGAGGGGGTGGCGAGCAACAGAAGCGAGACGACAAAGAACGGCGGCATCGAGGTGTTGTAGTAGGAACCGGCGGTGATGTTGCTGATCAGGAACAGGGCCAGCGCGGCGTTGGGGCGGACGGCCAACCCCAGCAGCATGCCCAGGGCCACACTCACCTGGCCCAGGGTCAACACCCAGGCCACCGGGCGGTACCAGGGGATGGCGAAGTGCCTGAGGTAGGCCGCCGAGAAGGAATCGGGATCGATCTCACTGAGACGTTGCACAAAGTGCTCGCGCATCGTCGGGCTCGTCAACCAGCCGCGGGTGATCTTGTGGTACGCGCCATAGAGGAAGACGGCGCCGAAGCCGTAGCGCAGGGCCACCACCGTGCCCTTCGCGATTTGCCGCACGCGCGGGTTCATCGTTGTCTCCGTGCATGTGAATACGGTACCCGCGCCTATGGTAACGCGCCGTTCCATGCCTTCGGGATAAGGAACCGTTACGCCGGGGAAAGGTTCGGCAAACGAGGGGCGACCGTCACTCCTCGCCGAAGTTGCCGGCCACGAGCGTGGCCAGAGCCGCGATCGCCGCCCGGGCCTCCTGGCCCTCGGCGCACACATGCACCCGTTGGCCGGACAGGACGCCGAGCTTCATCACGTCGAGGATGCTCCTGGCGTCTCCAACAGGGCGTTCGGGCCGGTCAAGGTTACGCACGCGGATGGCGCAGGGGAACCGCGCGGCGGTCTGTACGAACTCGCTGGCCGGGCGCATATGCAGCCCGACCTTGTTGGTAACGGTCAGGGTCGCCTCGACAACCGGAGTATCCGGCGGCGCGACGGCGGCGGGGTCACCGGTTGGGGTTGTAGGAGGAGGTCCATCAACGCCCTTGGCTTCGAGGGCCCGGACGGCCGCGGCGGCCACGGCGGCCAGGTCCACCCCGGGGCGGCTGGCCTCAACCGCCGCCAGCACGGCCCCTTCGACCAGCGGCGCCCCGCTGATCAGGTACGGGATCCCGGTTGCTTCCAGGGCCATGTCGGTGCTCATCACCGCGCTGCCGAGGTCCACCAGGGCCAGGATGCCCTCCACGCCACGCAACTCCTCGATCGCCGCAGCGATGAGATCCACCGAGGTGCCCAGTGCGCCGTCGTGGGTGCCGCCTGCCGCGGCGATGGGCGTCCGGCCCCTGGCCATCTGCTCGGCCAGGACCTTCACTCCGTGGGCCACTTCCGGGCTATGGGAGACGATCAGTATTCCGATCATATATACTCCCTTCCTGACAGGGCATGGGAAAGCCGGGTTTTCCCGCGCCTCTCCACCCGGCATTGGGGGATGTTCCTCACCCACCCCCGCCTCGCTGCGCTCGGCGCCCCCTCCCTCTCCACCTGAGGTGGAGAGGGAGGGGGCTGAGGGGAGGGCGAGGACCGCGAGCCTACAGCAACCCGAGTTTCCCGGCGACGTAGACCACCTCGGCACGGTGGTGGACGTTCAGCTTGCGCATGATGTTCCGCAGGTGAAATTTTACCGTACTTTCGCTGATGGCGATCTGTTCGCCGATCTCGCGGTTGGAGAGACCGCAGGCCAGCAGGCGCAAGACCTGGTGTTCACGTTCGGTCAGCAGGGTCTCCTGCGGTTCACCGGGGTTGGAGAGACTTTTCATCACCAGCGAGGCGGTGCGGGTGTCGAGGGCCGACTCGCCGCGATGGACGGCGCGCACGCTCTTGATCAGGTCGAAAGCGTCTACGTCTTTGAGCACGTAGCCGCGGGCGCCGCTGCGGATGGCGCGCAGGACCAGTTGATCATCGAGGAAGGTGGTGAGCACAATCACGCTGGTCCGTGGATGATCGGCGCAGATCGTCTGGCACAACTCGAGGCCGCCATCAACCCCCTGCGCGCCGAGGCTGAGGTCGAGGAGCACCACGTCGGGATGCTCCTGGGCGATCAGGGCCAGCGCCGTCGCCGCATCGCCAGCCTCGCCGGCCACCATAATGCCCGGCTCCAACTCCAGGATCGAGCGCAGACCGTGGCGCACAATCGCGTGGTCGTCCACGATCATCAGCCGAATGGGCTTGCTCATATGTACCTCCTGGCGCGGCCCTGTATACAACCACGAACGTACAACGGTCACGAAGATGAGGAGAGGGTGGTGAACCCGGGTGTCGCCGCGCCGCTGCCTGCCGGGGGGGCAGCCGCTCCCCGCTGCCGGGCGCAAGAGCAGGGGAAACCGGATTTCCCCGCGCCCCTGCCCGGCGGCGGGCAGCCGCTCCTTACCGCCGGTTGGAAGATGCGGGGGCAACCGGCTTTCTCCACGTCGCTCCGGGGTGAGGCGCCAGCTACCTCGGCGGATCCTGCAGCGGGACGCTCACCCGCACCTCAGTTCCGCCGGTTGGGGGCCGCACGATGGCCAGCGCGCCACCCAGTTCCTGGACCCGTTCGCGCATATTGCGCAGGCCAAAATGGGCCGCGCCGGGCTCGGGCGCGGCGGCGTGCAGGGCCTCCTCGGCGATGCCCACCCCATCATCGGCGATCACCAGGCGCGCGGCGCCGGGACCGAAGTGCAGCGTAATGGCAATCTGCCGGGCGCGGGCATGCTTGTAGGCGTTGAACAGCGCCTCCTGGGCGATGTAGTACAGGCCGCTGGCAAGCTGCACGCTCACCAGCGGCGGCACATCGGCCGTGTGCAACTGCACGCTCAGATTGGTGGTCTTCTCAAAATCGATCGCCAGTTCGCGCAGGGCCGCCACCAGGCTCGACTGCGAGCCATTGATGGGCGAGAGCTGGAAGATCGTCGCGCGCATGCGCGTAACCGCGCTGCGGGCCATCTCCTTGGCGTTGCAGATCCGCTCGTAGACCGGCGATTGCGGGTCGAGTTGCACCCGGCACCACTCCAGGTTCATGCCGATGCTGATCAGGTGCTGGGCGACGCTATCGTGGAGGTCGCGGGCGATGCGGGCGCGTTCGCTGTTGAGGATCTCGTTCTGGCGCGCGGCGGCGAGGCGGTGGCGGGCCTTGGCGAGCTGGCGGTTCTTCTCCTCCAGTTCGGTCTTCTGGCGCAGGGCGTCTTCGTAGAGGGCCACGGCCTGCGCGCGCAGGCGCTCGCTCTCTTCGTACAGGCGGGCATTCTCCACCGCCACGGCGGCCTGGTTGGCCAGGGTGCGCAACACCGAGAGTTCGCGCTCGTCCATTGTAAAACCCGGCTGGAGCGCCACCACCAGTGCGCCGACCACCTGGTCGCTCAGCAGCATCGGCGCGCCGAGGACGCTCATCCCGGCCCCGGCGTCGTGCATCACCAGGCCATGCTGGCCGAGCACCTGGGTGATGGCGCCCTCGATCTCGGCGAGATCGGCGCTGGCGTCAAGCGGCTCGACGCCGCGGGCGGTGCGGCGCATCCCCCAGCGGGCGGTCTCGGGGGCGTTGAGCACCAGCACGGCCAGTGAGGCGTCGAAGTGCTGCAGGGCCACCTCGACCACCGCGCGGGCCAGGCAGGCCACGCCGCTGGTGGTATTGCAGAGGGCGCCCGAGATCATCGCCACCGAGTCAATCGCCCGGTCGAGCCGGCGTTCGTTCTCGCGGTACTCGCTGTAGTAAGTGCGGCGAGAGGCGCTCACCCCGATCAGGCTCTCCAGCAGATGCTCACGTGCGCTATCTTCCATACAGCGACCTCACATTGCCGCGTAGAACAGTTCCATCACCGCCTCGACGCTCGCCTCGCGGGGGTTGGTGGCCATGCAGGCATCGTGCATGGCATTGGCGCTGAGGGTGGGCAGGTCGCGCTCCTTCACTCCGAGGTCGGCCAGGCGCCTGGTCAGACCCACGTCGGCGACCAGGGCGCGCACGGCCTCGATGGCCCTGGCGCCGGCCTCCAGTGGCGGCAGACCCGCGACGGACAGCCCCATGGCCTCGGCGATGGTCGCGTAGCGCTCCGGACAGGCGGGCAGGTTGTACTCCATCACGGTGGGCAACAGAATGGAGTTCAGTTCGCCGTGGGGCTGATCGAGCAACCCGCCGACCTGATGGGCCATGGCGTGGGTCGCGCCAAGAATGGCGTTGGAGAAGGCCATGCCGGCGTGGAGGCTGCTGCGGGCCATGATCTCCTTGGCCTCGAGATCGGACTGGCTGGCGACGGAGCGCCGCAGCCCCGCTACGGCCAGGGAGATGGCGCGCAGGGAATGCACCTCGGTGAGAAAGGTGGCCGCGAGGGAGACGTAGGACTCGATGCCGTGGGTGAGGGCATCCATACCCGTGCTGGCGGTGAGCCAGGCGTCCTTGGTGGTGAGCAACAGTGGGTCGGTGAGGGAGATATCGGGGATGAGCGACTTGCTGATCAGGGTCATCTTGATGCGCCGGCGCGTGTCGGTAATCACCGCGAACTGGGAAACATCGGCGCCGGTGCCGGCGGTGGTGGGAATGGCGACCAGCGGCGGCAGGGGCCGGGTGATGCGGTCGATCCCCTCGTAGTCGTGGATGCGGCCGCCGTTGGTGCTGAGCACCGCGATGCCCTTGGCGGCGTCAATGCAACTGCCGCCGCCGAGGGCCACCAGCGCGTCGCAGCGCTGCGCCCGGTAGAAGGCGGCCCCCGCTTCGACTTCGTAGTCCTTGGGGTTCGGCGTAACACCGGTCCAGATCGCGAAATCGAGGCCCTCTTGCTCGATGGCCGGGAGCATCTGCTCCAGCCAGCCGGCGGCAATGACACCAGGGTCGCTCACCACCAGCACCCTGGTGGCGCCGAGCCGCCGCGCGGCCTTGCCCGCCTGCTCAAGCACACCACAGCCTACGATAATCTCTGGGAGCGTAAACTTGCAAACCTGCATACGAGCCATCCTGGCCAGGCGATGTGCCGGGTACGATCAGGCGCGGGCTTGCCCTGCCTGTCGCCAGAGGCCCCGACTCTGGCAGCTTTCCCTCACTGGAAATCGCCCAACACGATCGCGTTTGCGCTAGGTTGCCAAAGTTAACCGGGTATAACCTGGATTATAGGCTTTTTCCCCCACCCTGTCTAGTTGGACAGGGTAGCATTCTCTCCGGTCGTTCAGGAAGGCTTTGCACGGTCAGGGGGTGACAAATGGCCAGCGTTTCTGCTACAGTGCAAACTACCCAGATCTACCACAAGCGCAGCGTTATTCGATGAAGCGCCCGCGGGCAACGTGTGCCGTGCGGTGCGTAAGCGAAGGAGGTTCCGTATGGAAGCCAGCCCCACTGCCCTGGAAGAACTCGAAGTAGGCGCCGAGATCCTCGAAGAGACCGAACCGGTTGATGGGGCCGAAGGGCTCCCGGCGAGCGAGGACGCGCCGGAGATCCTGGCCGAACTGGTGGTTGAAGAAGTGAGCATTGACGGGATGTGCGGCGTGTATTGAGTTGCAAACGGGCCATCTGCGGGAGTGATCGGGAGAGCTTCGCTCTCCCAGAAGAACCCTGCTCGTACCCGGTACGCAGGCGCTTTTCCGTTCGCGGCGTTCCGCCCCCTCCCCGACCTTCCCCTGCTACGGGAGCGTTGGGCGCCTCCCCCCGGCGGGGGAGGCCGGGAGGAGAGCAGATTGGCGCAACGTGAGAAACCCTTTGATGCGCGTGCAGCGCCGAAGGAGCAACCATGCAGCGACTCGAAGGTAAAGTCGCCCTGATCACCGGAGCGGCCCGCGGTCAGGGACGGGCGCATGCCCTGACCCTGGCCCGCGCCGGGGCCGACATCGCGGCGCTGGACATCTGTCATGATCTGCCATACCCGCGCTACCACCTTGCAACCGCTGAGGACCTGGAGGTGACAGCGGCGGAGGTGCGCGCCCTGGGCCGCCGCTGCCTGAGCCTGATCGCCGACGTGCGCAACGCCGCCGAAATGGAGGCGGCCGTCCAGCAAACCATTGACGCCTTCGGGCACATTGACATCCTGATCTGCAACGCCGGCGTCGCCGATATGGCCGCCACCTGGGACATCACCGAGGAGTGGTGGGACATTATGCTCGATGTCAACCTGAAGGGCGCCTGGCTGGCGGTCAAGTATGTGGTGCCCCACATGCTGGAGCGTGGGCGGGGCGGGCGCATCGTGATGACCTCCTCGGTGGCCGGGCTGAAGGGTATGGCAGGGCTGGCCCACTACTGCGCGGCGAAGTGGGGCGTGGTCGGACTGGCGCGTAGCCTGGCGCTCGAAGTGGCCCACGCCGGGATTACGGTCAATACCATTCACCCGACCGGGGTGGACACGCCGCTGATTACCGGCATGGCCCGGGCCGCCGGCATGCTGCGCCAGGAACTGGTTGATCAACTGCGCGAGGATAATCTGTTGCCCGTGGCCCTGGTGGAGCCGCAGGACATCGCCAACGCCGCCCTGTGGCTGGTCTCCGACGAGGCGCGCTATGTCACCGGTCTGGAGCTTAAGGTTGACGCGGGCCAGATGATCAAGTGTACGGCCTAGCTGCAGGGTAGCGAAGATCTGCCCCCTCTCAACCGCTCCGGGATTGAACTGGCCCCAACGCCGGTTGGAGGAGCGAGGGGCAAGCGGGTTTCCCCGCATCCCTGCTGGAGGTGAGGGATTGGCAGGGCCGCGCGCTCCTAGAAAAGGCAGGCAGCCAATGGAACTGACCGCGACCTACCGGCTCGCGCCCTACGCGGCCATCCGCGCCGAGCGTTTCGGCGGGCTGATCTACCGCTACGACAACCGCCGGCTCTACTTTTTGCACGCGCCCGAACTGGTGGGCCTACTCAATGCCCTGGACGGCACCGTAAACCTGGGAGAGGCGCTCGATGCGCTGGGCGCACCCGAGCCGGCGCGTGGACGCTACATCCGCGCCCTGGCGCAACTCGAGCGCCTCGGTGTGATCGTCCGGATCGCGCCGCATCGACCCGAACCGCCTGCTCCGCCCGCCGTTGCGGCAGGGAGCGCGCCGGCCTGATCGCCGCTTAGCGGGAGAGGGCTGCCATGGAAGACGCCGATCCTCACAAGGCGCACGCCCCGACGCGCATTGTCATCGCCGATGACTTTGAACTGATGCGGATCGGGTTGTGTACGGTATTGAAGGCCGAGCCGGATTTGAGCGTCGTGGGGGTTGCGAGCGATGGTCAGGAAGCGGTAGCTCTGTGCGCCCGGCTGCGCCCCGATGTGGCCATCCTCGATGAGCGCATGCCGGCGCTCGACGGGATCGAAGCGGCCCAACGCATCAGGCCCCTGGGAGTGCGGGTAATCGTCCTCTCGCCCCAGGGTGACAGGCTGGATCAGGCGCGTATGGCTCGCTACGGACTCGATGGCTGGTTGCTCAAGAACATCTCCCGCACTGCCCTGCTTGAAGCGGTGCGCCAGGTGCGCCAGGGCCGGACGCTGATCAGCGCGCCCGATGAGGCTTCGCGGCTCAACCAGATCTACGGCCTCGTGACGCCCGCGGGGGAGACGCTGACCCCGCGTGAACTGGATGTGCTGCGCCTGCTGGCCCAGGGAAAAACCAACGCCGAGATCGCCAGCGACCTGGCCCTCAGCCGCGGCACGGTGAAAGCCTATGTCGAGCAGATTATCGCCAAATTGCACGTCAGCGGGCGCACGCACGCCGCCGTGCGGGCCGTCGAGATGGGCCTGCTGCGCATGGCTGAGGAGTGATGCGATTTGGGATTGCGGATTGTGGATTTTGGATTACGGTCTCCGGGGTCCTGAGGAGACGTGACGGTGGGGCGATTGCGGATCTGGGATTGCGGATTGTGGATTTTGGAGTGCGGTCTCCGGGGTCCTGAGGAGACGTGACGGTGGGGCGATTGCGGATTTATGACGCGATGCGAAATAAATTTCACCACAAAATACCTGCCACATGGCAGTAGGCAAAACTTTTTGACATTAACTATACTCTAACCGCCCTGGTAAACATTTGTAATTCCACAGACTTCGACCCTATAACGCAAGGGTGCGCTGCTCTTAGCGGGGGTTGGGGGCTACAGGCCCCTGATAAGGGGTTCCTTTGCTTTCGGAGGGCCTTCGCCCTCCAAATCTCCCCGCAGAGAAGCAAAGTCAAAAGCCTTTTGTTCTCCCGCAAGGCCGGCGGGAGCTGGTTCGATAACGCCCGGCGCCATGGTACGGTTCATCCGCGCGGAGAGTCCGGTTCGCAGCCAGATCTGGCGACGGCCCGATGAGGGGGTCTCAGGGCAGGCGCCTTGCCTCGCCCACCGCCACTTGAACAAAGGAGTCAAGACGAATGGAAGCGCACAAGCTCTGGCAGTTCCCGATTAAGGAGTTCCACCCGTTCCCACGCGGTCTGATCGGTCCGGGGGCCTATGAGATGGTTGGCGTCGAGGCGAAGAAGCTCGGCTTCAAGCGCACCCTGCTGATGACCTCGGGCATCCGTGGCACCGATCTGGTGGAGGACGTCGCGGGCAAGCTCCGCTACCAGGGCATTGATGTGGTGATCTACGATAAGGTCGAGTCGAACCCCAAGGACTATAACTGCATGGAGGCCGCCGACCTCTACATGCGCGAGAAGTGTGATAGCTTCGTCTCTGTCGGCGGCGGAAGCGTGACCGACGCGACCAAGGGTGCGCGTCTGGTGGTCGCCCACGATGGGCGCAATATCAATGAGTTCGACGGATTCAATAAGTCGGACCCTGACCGCCAGAAGAACCCGCCCCACATCGCCATCAACACCACCGCCGGCACTGGATCGGAGACGAGCTGGGCCTTCGTGATCACCGACACCACCTCCGAGCGCGCCCCGCGCAAGTGGCTGGGCTTCGATGATAGCTGCATCGTCACCCTGGGGATCAATGACCCCTACGTGTTCAAGACGATGCCGCAGGATCTGACCGCCTTCTGTGGCTTCGATGTACTGGCCCACGGCTCGGAGCCGTATGTCTCGCGCCTCGACTTCCCCGCCAGCCTCGGCGGCGCGTTGAAGTGTATCGAACTGGTGGCCCAGAACCTGCGCGAAGTGGTGGCCAACCGCAACAACTTTGAGGCCTGGACCAACATGGTCTGGGCGCAGTACATCGGCGCGCAGGCCTTCAACAGTGGCGGTCTGGGCATTATCCACTCGATCTCCCACGCGGTCAGCGCCTACTACGACAGCCACCACGGCCTGAACAACGCCATCGCCCTGCCGCGGGTCTGGGAATTCAACATGCCCGCGAACTACCGGCGCTACCGCGACATCGCCCGCGCCATGGGCGAGAAGGTGGACGGCCTGAGCGACGTGTCGGCCGCCGAGCGCGCGGTCGAGGCCGCCATCCGCCTGGCCAAGGATGTGGGCATCCCGCCGAACTTCAAGAGCGTCGGCGAGTACAGCAAGTCGCGCATGGGCAAGGGCGTGTACGAGAAGTGGAGCGGCCCGCGCATCATCGGCGACGACAACGACGTGGACCGCGTCTCCAAGCACGTCCTCGGCGATGGCTCGACCCCCGGCAACCCGCGCGAAGTGACCTTCGAGTCGGTCTGGCCGGTGGTGGCCCACGCCATGCGCGAGTCGTACTACTAGGTGGCGTTGCGCCTCCAGGGATGGGCGCGGGAAGGGCAAGGCCCCCCGCCCCCATCCCTGCCATACGGCTATCGGCTATTACTACGGTTGTAAGTTGTGCTTGCCCTCGCTGGTACGCCAGCGCCGACTGTCACCCCGAGCGAAGCGCGGGGTCTTCCGGGGACGAGAGGGAAGATTCCTCGCTTCGCTCGGAATGACCGGGATTGCGTGCGGAGTGACAGGGGCAGTGGCATGCGAGATACAACTGTAGTACTACCGGCTATCTTTGGCCCCCATCGCCCGCCTTCAGCACACGGAGCATACATCAGTGTTTGAAACGATCGACCAGGTGGTGACCCTCCTGCGCCAGCAGCGTTACATCTGCGACCGCAAGCTGGCAACGGTGATCTTCCTCGCCCTCAAGATGAACAAGCCGGTGCTGATCGAGGGTCCGGCGGGGGTTGGCAAAACGGAACTGGCCAAGACGGTGGCGCGGGCGCTGGACCGCTCGCTGATCCGCCTGCAGTGCTACGAGGGGCTGGACGAGGCCCGCGCGCTGTATGAGTGGGAGTACGGCAAGCAGTTGCTCTACACGCAGATCCTGCGCGAGAAGATCGGTAGCCTCTTCGCCGAGATGGAGGACCTGCGCGCCGCGGTGGAGTACCTGCGCCAGCACGAGGATGTCTTCTTCTCGGAACATTTCATGGTGCGCCGCCCGATCCTGCAGGCGATTGCCTCGCCGGAACCGGTGGTGCTGCTGATTGATGAAATTGACCGCGCCGAGGAGCAGTTCGAGGCCTTTTTGCTCGAGGTGCTGAGCGACTTCCAGGTGACGGTGCCCGAAATCGGCACCATCGTCGCCCGGCATCCGCCCCTGGTGTGCATTACCGGCAACAGCACCCGCGAGTTGAGCGACGCGCTCAAACGGCGCTGCCTGCACCTGGCCATCGGCTACCCCGATGAAGAACGCGAACTGGAGATTATTCGTCTCAAGGTGCCAGAGTTGCGCGAGAGCCTGGCCCGCCAGGTGGTGAGCCTCATCCGCCGCATCCGCGCCATGGAGCTGCGCAAGGCCCCCAGTATCAGCGAGACCCTCGACTGGGCCCAGGCCCTGGTGCTGCTCAACGCCGATCAGTTGACCCGCGAACTGGTGGAGGAGACGCTGCAGCTGATCCTCAAGTACGACCGCGATGTGCAGCAGGTGAGCGCCCAACTGCCCATGCTCCTCGAAGGCGGCAATGGGACCGCGCGCCTGACCTTCGACAACATGGATCTGCGCGAGCAGCAGGAACGCTACCGCACCAACGAACGAGCCTATTTCAGTTCCCGTCGGGAGGAGTAGTACGATTTCGGATTGGGGATTTTGGATTGCCGTAACTTGTTGTTTTGTCACTTTGCCCCTGGCGGGGGTTGCGGGGGCCGCAGGCTCCCGAAGAATCCTCCTCTTCTGGTGCGGCGCGGCGAAGCCGCGCCGCACCAGAAGAGCACAGCTGAGAGGGGTGTAGCTCCTCCGAACTTCCTCGCAGCGGAAACTGCGGCGGGTGAAAACGTGATAAAGACAGGTTGCGGAAGCCCGCAGCGCCTGAAAGGCATGCGAGCCAGACGTGGAGCATCCGGTATGATGGACGTCCCGATCACGCGCTTCGTTGCGCTGCTGAAACGCCACGGCATCGCCGTTTCGCCCGCCGAGACGATCGACGCCCTGCAGGCGCTGGCCCTGGCGGGCGTTGATGACCGCGAGACGGTGCGCGTGACGCTCCGCAGCACGCTGGTGAAGCAGTGCCAGGCCATCGCCGAGTTTGACCGGCTGTTTGACCTGTTCTTCGGCCTGCCGGCGCCCAGCAACGGGGCTTCGCCGGAAGCAGCAGGCGACGCCAGCGTCACCCTCCTGCCCGACGAGAGCGGCGCCGAGGCTCCCGCGGCGGCGGAAGGGGCGCGGGCGGAGATTGCCCCCGTCGAGATCGACACCGATCGCACCACCCGCGCCCCGGCGACGCCGGAGTACGAAGGCGTTGATCTCTCGCTCTTCGGGCAGCACCTGCTGTTGCAGCAGCGCAAGGAACCTGGCCAGGACGGCTATAAGCCGACCTTCCACGTTAACGCCCGCCACAACCCCGGCATGCCCGGCGGCGGGGAACTCAGCCTGGGCGACCCCGGCGACGAAATCGATCTTGGCGGCGCGGTCGAGGCCCTGCTCGCCGACCTGCGCGCGCTTGAGGTGGACGAGGCCCTGCTGGAGCAACTGGAGGCCCGGCTCGCCGGGGGCCTCACCCGGCTGCCCGAGCTGCTGCGGCGCTACCGCGCCCGTGACGCCGCCCTGCAGCGCCCCCGCGAGGCTGCCGCGGCCCCGCCCCGGCCCCGCCGGAGCTACCGCTTCAACGACCACGAGCGCCGCCAGATGGACGAGATCATCCGCCGCCTGGGCCGGCAGATGCGCGGCGCGCTCTCCTACCGCCGAACCGCCAACCGGCGCGGGCGGATCAACGTCTCACGCACCATTCGCAGCAATCTGAAGTACGACGGGGTGCCCTTCTTCCCGGTGCTCTCCAACCAGCGCGAAGAGCGCCCGCGCCTGACGGTGATCTGCGACGTCAGTCTGTCGGTGCGCACCACGGCGCGCTTTATGCTCCACCTGGTCCACAGCCTGCAATCGCTCTTCAGCCGGGTGCGCAGCTTTGTCTTTGTGAGCGATCTGGCCGAAATCAGCGCGGAGATCGAACGCTCCAGCCTGGAGGAGACGATCGATCGCGTCTTCAGTGGCGAGATTATCAATACCGAAGAGAACAGCAATTACGGCCGGGCGCTGGAGA
>DAOUDA010000111.1:0-4119 GCA_034431835.1 Chloroflexaceae bacterium
GGATAACCTGGTTTCCGATCCCTTTTCTGGGAGGCGTAGCCCTCCCAGCTCCTCCCCTCAGGGAGGGGCGTGGGGAAAGCCGGTTTCCCCAGCTTTCCTACAGGAGTTATTCGGACAGGCTCTAAGCAGGGTCAGTGGCAGGGGTGCGTGGAGTCCAGGCGGCTACATTCTCGCGATGGCGAGGGTTGGGATCGCCGCGCCTCCCAGGAACCTCCTCAGCGCATATCAAAGGAAGTGCGGCGATGGTGCTGGCAATTGTAGGGATGGCCGGCTCGGGCAAGAGCCAGGTGACGCGGCGGCTGGCGGAGAAGGGCCTGCCGACGATCCGCTTCGGCGAGTTCATCATCCGCGAGGTGCTGGCGCGGGGCCTGACGATCACTGCCGAGCACGAACGGGCCGTGCGCGAAGAGTTGCGGGCGACCCACGGGATGGACGTGTGCGCCCAGTTCGCCCTGCCGCAGATCCGCGCCCTGCTCGCCGAGCATCCGGCCGTGATCATTGATGGGCTGTACAGCTTCAGCGAGTACAAAACCCTGAAACGCGAATTCGGCGACGACCTGGTGGTCGTGGCGGTCTACACTCCGCGGGCGGAGCGTTACCGGCGCCTGGCCGCGCGCGAGGAGCGGCCCCTCACCCCCGCCGAGGCCGAGGCCCGCGACGAGCGCGAGATCGAGCACATCGAGAAAGGCGGGCCGATCGCCATGGCCGATCAGCTCATCGTCAACGACGGCGACCTGGCGACGCTCAACGCGCGGGTGGACGCGCTGTTCGACCGGTTGATGCGGGAGCGCGGAGCATGACTGATTTCGCGAGCTTGCTGGACGCCGCGCGCCGGGCCACGGCGCTGGCCCATGCCCCGCGCACCGGGCGGCGGGGCGGCGCGGCCCTCCTGGCCGAGGACGGGCGCATCTTTGCCGCGGGCAATCTGGAGATTGCCAACTACGCCTCCAGCGTCTGCGCGGCCAAGGCGGCGCTGGTCTGCGCCTTCGCCGCGGGCGCGCGCCGCTTCACGGCGCTGGCCGTCGCTGGCGCAGGCGCCGATATGCCCTACCCCTGCGGCGACTGCCTGCAGGCCCTCATCGAGTTCGCCCCCGCCCTGCTCATCCTCAGCGAAGCCGACCCCGCTCGCCCCGTGCCCATCGCCGATCTCCTCCCCGATGCGTTCGGGTTGGGGTGAGTGGAAGTTCGGAGGGGCAAAGCCCCTCCGAATGAGCGGCGACCGGACCGCGGGCGTGATGCCGGGGCGCGCCTACTCCGCCGTCGTCGGGTCAATCACCGTCCTGATCTCGGAGATGCGGTTCGCCGGGAAGCCCCCCTTCTCCGCGTGTTCGCGGATGGCCGCTTCGTCGGGCGCGATGTACACGCAGTAGATCTTGTCGTCGGTGACGTAGCTATGGAGCCACTGGATCCGCGGCCCCATGCCGTGCAGCACGTCGCACGATTTCTGTGAGATGGCCTGCAACTCCTGGGCCGAGAGCTTGCCCGCTCCGGGAAGCTCGCGCTCGATCACGTACTTCGGCATCATTGACCTCCTTGTCATCAACTGCTAGCCTGGCCGACCTGAGGTGAAGAATTGCGGGAAACCGGCGTTCCCCATGCCCCTCCCGCGGGAGGGCATCGGGCGCCCCGACCGCGGCTGGCGCCTGGGGAAACCGGGTTTCCCCGCGCCCCTGCGCGCCGGGAGGGCGAGGTGCATTGGTAAGGTCGCGGGTCGGGGGCGCAACATCTTGCGCCCCGACCTGCAACGTAGAAGGTAGCTGTTCGCGTCTTTATCGCTTTACTTCCCGTTCGGCGCAGGCGTGTTCCTGGGCCAGGCTGCGCACCACCTCGACAATCAGACGGTGTTCTTCCACCTTGATCCGTTCGTGGAGCGTTTCGGGGGTGTCCCCCGGCAGCACCGGCACCTCGGCGCGCGCCAGGACGGGGCCGTCGTCCACCCGGGGGGTGACGCGGTGGATGCTGCAGCCGGTGATCGGCATGCCCCGTTCCAGGGCCTCGGCGACCACGTGGGCGCCCCGCAGCGCGGGTATGACCAGTCCCGTGCTCGTCACATAGGTGTCGCCGCCGTCATCGGGCAGCAGGGCGGGGTGCTGGTTGATCACCCGGTTGGGAAATCGATCCAGGAAGGCGGGCGAAAGAATGCGCATAAACCCCGCCAGCACCACCAGGTCAGGCGCAAAGGCCGCCACCACGTCGGCGAGGCGCCGTTCCCAGGCGGCCCGCACGGCGGCGCGATCGGCGCCTCGAGGCTTGGCGGGAAGCGGCACGTAGGCTGCGGCAACCTGGCGGGCCAGGGCGCGCTGCAGGCCAAAGGCGTCGGCGCGATCGCTGACCACCAGGATCACCTCGGCGCCGAGCGCCCCGGCAGCCTCGGCGTCCAGCAAGGCCTGGAGATTGGAGCCGGAGCCGCTCAGCAGCACGGCAACCTGATACATCGTGCACCTTGCATAATGGCGGGTTCGGGAACCACGACCGCGTCGGCGCCACTGGTCCGTGAGCGACGGTTCCTTGCATGTCCGCCCCCCTCCCAGCCTCCCCCCGTTAGGGAAGGCGCCGGACTCCCTCTCCCAGCGGGGGAGGGTTGGGGCGGGGGCGGAGTCACCGAAAAACTCGGTTCACAGAGTACTACGCTCACGAGTTGACATCGATCTGCTTCGGGAAGGGCGGGCCTTCCCTGCGGCAGGGCCGTGGGCTGGCGCCGGGTCACCCCTCACCCGTTCTCCTTCCCGATGTCCCTGCGGAAATACTTGCCCTCGAAGGCCACCCGTTCGGCGATCTCGTAGGCCCGCGCCCGCGCCCGCGCCAGGGTCGCGCCGAGGCCGGTCACGCCGATGACGCGCCCGCCGGCGGTGCAGAGGCCGGCGGGGCCGATGGCCGTGCCGGCGTGGAAGATCAGCACCTGCTCGTCGTCGATGGCTTCGACCCCGCGGATCGGGTCGCCCACGCGCGGCTTGCCGGGGTAGCCCTGGGCGCAGAGCACCACACAGACGGCATAGCCCTTGCGTTTGCGGAGCTTTTCGGGGTGGAGTTGACCCACGGCGCAGTCGTAGAACACTTCCAGCACATCGCCTTCGAGCAGGGGCAGGATCGCCTGCGCCTCCGGGTCGCCGAAGCGAGCGTTGAACTCCAGGATCTTCGGCCCGTCGCGGGTCAGGATGACCCCGGCGTAGAGCAGGCCCCGAAAGGGCGTGCCACGGGCGGCCAGTTCGTCCACCACCGGTTGCATACAGGTGGTGACTATTTGCTCCAGCACGGCGGGGCTCACCTCGTCAACCGGGGCAATCACGCCCATGCCGCCCGTATTGGGACCGGTGTCGCCCTCGCCGAAACGCTTGTGGTCGCGGGCGGTGGGCAGCACCAGCAGGTGTTCGCCGTCACAGAGGGCGTGGACCGAAACTTCGCGCCCCTCGAGCCGTTCTTCGAGCAGCAGGCGTCTGCCGGCGCGGGTGGCCGACAGGCGCGCGATTGCCGCCAGGGTGCCTTCCACGTCGTCGGGCACCACCACGCCTTTGCCCAGGGCCAACCCGTCGGCTTTGACCACCCAGGGCCGCCCGCTCTGCTGGGCGAAGGCGCTGGCTTCAACCGGCGAGTCGAAGATCATCGCCTCTGCCGTGGGCACCCCCCTGGCCAGCATGATCTCTTTGGCAAACGACTTGCTGCTCTCGATGCGCGCCGCCGCGGCCGTCGGTCCGAGCGCGGGAATGCCTGCCGCTTTGAAGACATCAACGATCCCATCGGCCAGGGGGTTATCCGGCCCGACAACCAGCAGGTCAATCCGCTCGCGCTGCGCCAGGTCCACAATTGCGTCGAAATCGCTCAGAGGAAAGGGGACGTTCTGACCGTACTGCCCGGTGCCGGTGTTGCCAGGCACGCTGAGGAGCCGGGTAAAATGGCGCGATTGGGCGATTTTCCACGCGAGGGCGTGCTCGCGGCCGCCAGAGCCGATCAGCAGAACGTTCATATGCTGTCGCAAAGGGTTGGAGATATGCCGCCGGGGAAAGTATAACACACCCGGCCCGCCTTCCCTGCTGTAAGTGTTCACACTTCTCCTGGCGGTCTGGTATACCTGGCGCTATGACGCTGCGTGACGAGCTCGCCCACCTCCGTACTGAGAATGCT
>DAOUDA010000112.1:0-1914 GCA_034431835.1 Chloroflexaceae bacterium
GGGGCCGCCCTGGACGCCGCCGAGGCCGAGGCCCTGCCGCGCGGGTTGGCCCTCGGCATCTGCGCCCGGGGCCTGAACGGCGTGGCCTACCTCCAGGTCGCGGGGCCGGAAGAGGGGCGCCTCGACTTCCACGCGGCCCTCGCGCGGCGCCTGCGCCACGCCCATCTGCTTGACCCGGCCCTGGCCGCCCGCGCGGCGCATCCCTGGGGCGCGCCGCCGCCCGCCCTGGAGTTGATGCGGGCGATCAAAACCGAACTCGACCCCTTCAACCGGATGAACCCCGGAGCACTGTTCTGGCGGGACACCTGACCCGCGCCCTTATCAATCTGAACAAGCGGCGGGGAATGCCCGCCCTGGATGGAGACCTGGCATGACGCTGACCAGCCCCGATCGCGAGTCGCTGAGCATCCCCCTGGCGCCCTTCAGCGCCAGGGACCGCCCCAGTTCCGACATCATCAACACCTGCGTCCACTGCGGCCTGTGCCTGTCCTCGTGCCCGACGTACCGCGAGACGGGGCTGGAAATGTCCTCGCCGCGTGGGCGGATCTATCTGATGAAGGCGGTGGACGAAGGGCGCATCGGCCTGGAGAGCGAGGTCTTTCAGGAGCAGATGAGCCAGTGCCTCAACTGCCGCGCCTGTGAAGCGGTCTGCCCCTCGGGGGTACAGTACGGCGCCATTCTGGAGGCGAGCCGGGCGCAGATCGAGCAGGCCCGAGAGCGGGGGGCGCGCAACCCCGCGGCGCCGGGGGCGCTGCCGCCGCGGACCCTGTGGCAACGGGCGCTGCGGGGGGTGGTTTTTGGGGGCCTGTTCAAGGATATGGGCCTGTTCCGAGCCTTCTCCGCCTCGATGCGGCTCTACCAGCGGAGCGGGGCGCAGTGGATCGCGCGCAAGAGCGGGCTGCTGAAGCTGATCGGCATGGCCGACACCGAGCGCATGCTGCCGCCGATCAACGCGAGCTTTACCGTCCCCAGGGGCCAGATCTACCCCGCCGAGGGGGAACGGCGCTACAGTGTGGCCATGCTCACCGGCTGCATCATGAGCACCGCCTTTGCCAACGTCCACGAGGCCACCATTCGCGTGCTGCAAAAGAACGGCTGCGAGGTGATCCTCCCGCCCGACCAGGGCTGCTGCGGAGCGTTGCACACCCACGGCGGCGACCTCGACGGGGGCCGCGAACTGGCGCGGCGCAACATCGCCGCCTTTGAAGCCCTGGGAGTGGACGCGATCGTGGTCAACGCCGCGGGCTGCGGCAGCACGCTCAAAGAGTACGACCACCTCCTCCACGACGACCCGCTGTGGCACGAGCGGGCGGCGGTCTTCAGCCCCAAGGTCAAAGACGTGCACGAGTTTCTGGCCGGCATCGAGTTCAACCGCGCCGGCCTGGGCCGCCTCGACGTGCAGGTGACCTACCAGGAACCCTGCCACCTGGCCCATGCCCAGCGCATCACCGTGCAGCCGCGGACGCTGCTGACGGCCATTCCGGGGCTGCAGTTGCGCGAAATGCACGAGAGCGCCCTCTGCTGCGGCTCGGCGGGGGTCTACAACGTGACCCGGCCCGAGATGGCCGCGCGGCTCGGCGCACGCAAGGTGGACAACGCTCTGGCCACCGGCGCGCGGGTCATCGCCACGGCCAACCCCGGTTGCGCCCTGCAACTGGCTGGCGAACTACGGCGGCGCGGCGAAGACGTGCAGGTGCGCTACATCGTCGAGTTGCTCGACGAGAGCTACCGGCGCGGCAGTGGGAGCTAGGAGACGCGCTGCCTGGCCCCGCAGGGGTGGCGAGGGCCCGGCCCTCCCGGGAAATCCTGTTATGGCCCGGCAGGGCCTGCGACACGCGCCTCTGGCGGTGGGGTGTGGGGCGGCGTAGCCGCCCCACAGGTTGTTTTTTGGGCGGTTTTGGCGGCGCAGCCGCC
>DAOUDA010000113.1:0-34918 GCA_034431835.1 Chloroflexaceae bacterium
TCGCGGGCCATTGGCCGACGCGCTGAGGCGTCAGGACGTCATCGCAAACTGGCGTGATAGCCATCAACACGGATGAGGTAGAACACCTGCCGGCAGGGGGTTGGGGAACCCAGGACTGATGTTTTTGGGGCCAGCCCCGGGCCGCAGGTTGTTGGTTGGTTCTGGGGGCGTAGCCGCCAGAACCAACCAACAACACCTTGTCGGGGGGCGAAGCCGCCCTTAATCCCACCCCTGGGAGGCGGACCTTGCAACAGCCCTGTCGCGGCAACCGGGTTCTGCTCCCATCGGGCAGGGATTATGGGCAGACCGGGTTTCCCAGATGCCAACGCGCCAGGCAGGGGCAGGGGAAGCCTGGTTTCCCCATACCCCTCAGCGGCCCTTGAACGCTGGCGGGCGCTTCTCGATAAAGGCGCGCATGCCTTCCTTCTGATCCTCGGTATCGAAGAGCAGGTAGAAATTACGCAACTCAATCGCCATACCCTCGCGCAGCGTCGTCTCGGCGGCGGCCCGCACGGCCTCCTTGGCCAGTTGCGCCGCGAGGGGCGCCTTTTCGGCCACCTGGGCGGCCAGGCGCTGTGCTTCCTGGAGAAAGCTCTCCACCGGGGCCAGCCGGTTGACGAGCCCGAACTGGTAGGCCTCCTGGGCCGAGATCGTCGCGCCGGTGAGGACAAGCTCCATCGCCCGGTAGGGGCCAATGGCGCGGGTGAGGCGCTGGGTGCCCCCCGCGCCGGGGATGATCCCCAGGTTGATCTCCGGCTGGCCAAACTGCGCGGTCTCACTGGCGACGATCATATCGCACATCATCGCCAGTTCGCAGCCCCCGCCCAGGGCAAACCCGCTCACCGCGGCGATCAGCGGCTTGCGAAAGGCCGCGATGCGCGCCCAGCGCTCGATGGCGCGACTGGTGAGCATACCCATCGGCGAGGCCCCGGCCATGGCCTTGATGTCGGCGCCTGCGGCGAAGGCCCGCGGCCCGCCCGTCAGCACCACGGCGCGGATCTGCGCGTCGGCCTCGCACTGCTCCAGGGCAGCGATCAGGGCGTCAATAAGCTCCGGACTGAGGGCATTGAGCGCCTTCGGGCGGTTGAGGGTCAGGGTTGCCACATGGCCATCAGTGGCGGAGAGCACCAGTTGCTCGTCGGACATAGAGCCTCCTCCTGGTTCTACGGCGCGCCGTTGGCGCGAGCAGGACGGTCTCTATCGTACCCCACCCCACGGGGTGCGTCAAAACTTGCATGGTTCAGCCCGATGGTCCAACAACTCTGCCTTGTAGAGGAGACCCCGCAGGTTAAGGCCCTTCCACCAGCCCCGTTCCGGTGCAGCGCGGCTTAGCTGCGCCGCATCGGAACGGGGATCTTACAGGGGGGCGCATGCCCCCGCAACTCCTGCCGAGACGAAGGGGCTTTGGCGTACTAATACTCCAACGAAGTTCTGGCCTGGGCCGGATCAGTAAGCCTTACGCCTCTCACCCTGAGCGGAGGCGTAGCCGGAGCGGAGGGTCTCGATAGGGCATCACCGCCGGAATTTCTCGCTTCGCTCGGAATGACAACCCTCGTTGTATAGCTCCTCTTCAGGTTGTGAAGCTCGGAGTATCAGACGTACCTGTCAGGACGCAGCCCGCTGCGTCCTGACGCACGGTCGCTGTTGAGAGATGGCGTAGGACTGCTACAGTACTCATCGTTACGAAACATTCACCTGTAGTTGACGAAAAAACTATTCTGCGCCGCGAATGTCCTGCTCCTGAATCCTCCGGTTGCGGAAGGTTTACTTCTGGTTTACGAAGCAATTATTCCATTTCTTGCCATTTCCTGTACGATGCCGCTAACGATTTCCTTGCTTGCTCAAAGTTAATTGCAACAATTCACCGGTGTAAGGTCTTCACCGGGTGGGTGAGTGTTTGCGCAAACAACATCCTGCCGGGCCGTCCGCGGGTTGTCTGTGGGCCGCGCGCATACGCTGAGCGAGTGCCACGGGCTGTGACGCGAAGACCCGGTCGAGTACGTACAGAAGACCGACGTCGTCTTGATGCCTGTCAGAGAGGAGCGTGGATGCAGGATGCCTTCTGGTTCGCTCGCCTCTCCCCGCTGCGCGGGGCAAGGATCTGGTCCTACTCAGTAGACGCGTTGAACGAAAGGATCGTACCGTGGCAAAGGCTTATACCGCGCCGGCGACCGTCGAATCGCCCAGCAACATCTGGAAGGTGATCGTCGCCTCATCGCTAGGCACGATGATCGAGTGGTACGACTTCTACATCTTTGGCAGCCTTGCGGCGATCATCGCCACAAAGTTCTTCCCTGAAACCAACCCGACCGCGGCCTTCCTCTCCACCCTGGCCACCTTTGGCGCCGGTTTTGCTGCGCGACCCTTCGGCGCGCTCTTCTTCGGGCGCATCGGCGATCTGGTTGGCCGCAAGTACGCCTTCCTGGTCACCCTGCTGATCATGGGCGGCGCAACCACCCTGATCGGCCTGTTGCCCACCTATCATCAGATAGGCCTGCTCGCACCGATCATTCTCTTCACCATTCGCATCCTCCAGGGTCTGGCCCTGGGCGGCGAATACGGTGGCGCGGCCGTCTACGTCGCCGAGCATTCACCCAGCCACCGGCGCGGTTACTACACCAGTTTCATTCAGACGACTGCCACCCTCGGCCTGTTTGTCTCGCTGGCGGTGATCGTCGGCGTGCGGCTCTCGATGTCGCGGGAAGCCTTCAACGAATGGGGCTGGCGCATCCCCTTCCTGCTCTCGATCTTCCTGGTAGGCCTGTCGGTGTACATCCGCACACGGATGAGCGAGTCGCCACTGTTCACGAAGCTTAAGGCCCAGGGCAAGACGAGCAAGAGCCCCATCCGTGATAGCTTCGGCAGCAAGGCCCAGTGGCGGACCATCCTGGTGGTGCTGTTCGGCGCCGCCGCCGGCCAGGCGGTGATCTGGTACGTTGGACAGTTCTACGCCCTCTACTTCCTCCAGTCTGCGCTCAAGGTGGAGTTTGTCAAGGCCAACGTGATCGTCGCCGTGGCCCTGGCCTTCGGGTTGCCGCTGTTCATCTTCTTCGGCTGGCTCTCCGATCGTATTGGCCGCAAAAAGGTCATGATGGCCGGCAACCTGCTAGGCGCGCTGGCCCTCTACCCGACCTATCGCGCCATGAGCCACTTCGCCGGCCCGATCACCCCCGCGGTGATAGAAGGCGACAGGGTGGTCACCCCCGCCGTGGCCGCCAGCGCCAACCCGGTGATGCTGACCATCCTGATCTTCACCCTGCTGATCTGGGTGGGCATGGTCTACGGGCCGATCGCGGCCTTCCTGGTCGAGGCTTTCCCGGCGCGCATTCGCTACACCTCGGTCTCGCTGCCCTACCACGTGGCCAACGGCTACTTCGGCGGCTTCCTGCCGCTGATCGGCGCCTCGCTTGTTGCCGCGACCGGCAATATCTACACCGGTCTGATCTGGCCGATCGCTATTGCCCTGATGACCTTCGTGGTGGGCACGATCTTCCTGAGGGAGTCGTCGGGGCAGATGGCCGATGAGGAGGCCGAGTTGCACCCGGCCCGCAACGAGATGGAGACCTCGCAGGCCGGGTAATTCGCCCGTGCCAGATGGATGTACGCCAGGGCGGGGTGTGGAGAGAGAACGTTCTGCTCTCCACCCCCGGCCACCGTCGGATCGAGTCGATTGAACAGCTAGAAGAGTACCATCACACCAGCCCACTAAACAATCCATACTCCAGGTGAGGAGGGAGCCACTATGAAAGTGTCACGGCGCGACTTTCTCAAGGCGACCGGCCTGGTGGCAGGTGGGTTGCTGTTACCAACCGGCACTGCCGCAGCCGCGGCAACGGCTGCGACGGCGACCATCTTTCCCCTGCACAAGCGTCTGGGTGAAGCGACCAGCGTGTGCCCCTATTGCAGTGTGGGTTGTGGCGTGTTGATTGCCACCGATGTTCACGGTCACATCGTGAATGTCGAAGGCGACCCCGATAACGTGCTGAGTCGCGGCGCGCTCTGCTCCAAGGCCCAGTCCATTATCCAGCTCTCCACCGACCCCAGACGGCTCCGCAAGGTGCTCTACCGCGCCCCGAACAGCACGGCCTGGGAAGAAAAATCGTGGGACTGGGCCATTGCAGAGATCGCTAAACGGGTCAGGGCCACCCGCGATGCCACCTTCCGCGAAAAAGACGGCGAGGTGACGGTCAATCGCACCGAGGGCATCGCCTGGCTGGGCGGCGCGGCCAACAATACCGAAGACTGCTACCTCGCCTCCAAGTTTGCGCGCGCCCTCGGCATCGTGTACCTCGAGCATCAGGCGCGTCTCTGCCATTCCTCCACCGTTGGCGCCCTGGGGCCGACCTTCGGGCGCGGGGCGATGACCAACCACTGGGTGGACCTCAAGAACAGCGACGTCTTCCTGGTGATGGGCAGCAACCCTGCCGAGAACCATCCGGTCTCCTTCCGCTGGATCACCAAAGCGATGGAAGAGCGTGGGGCGAAGCTGATCGTCGCCGATCCGCGCTTCACCCGCTCGGCTGCCAGGGCCGACCTCTACGTGCCCTTCCGCTCCGGCACCGATATTGCCTTCATCGGCGGATTGATCAATTACACCATTCAGAACCGTCTGTACAACGAGGAGTATGTCAGGGCCTACACCAATGCCCTGACCCTCATTAATCCCGATTACCGGGGGCCTGACGAGCTCGATGGGCTGTTCGTCGGCTACGATCCCGAGAAGCGCACCTACGACCAGACGGCCTGGCAGTACCAGACCGAGAAGGTCAAGCTCAAGGTCAAAGAGCGCGACGCCTCCGGCAACGAGGTCGAGGTCGAAAAAGAAGCGACCGTCCCCAGACGGGCCGCTTCGCTGGAGGACCCGCACACGGTCTTCTCGATCCTCAAGCGCCACTTCGCCCGCTACACCCCCGAGATGGTCGAACGCATCTGCGGCACGCCACGCGATCGCTTCCTCGAAGTGGCGCGCCTGTACTGTTCGACCGGCGCTCCCGATAAGGCGGGCACGATCCTCTACGCCATGGGCACGACCCAGCACACCGTGGGCGCGCAGAACATCCGCGCCTATGCCATCCTGCAACTTCTGCTCGGCAATATCGGCGTTCCGGGGGGCGGCGTGAACGCCCTGCGCGGCGAGTCGAACGTTCAGGGTTCGACCGATATGGGCCTGTTGTACCAGGATCTGCCGGGGTACCTCGGTCTCCCCACCGTCAAGCAGCCGGATTACCAGACCTTTGTCGCCAAATACGCCAGAACCAGCTTCTGGGCCAATGGACCGCGCTTCTTCAACAGCCTGATGAAGGCCTGGTTCGGCGAGAAGGCCACCAGCCAGAACAACTTCGCCTACGACTACCTCCCCAAGCGCTCTGGCGACTACTCCTTCATACCCATGTTTGAGGCGCTGCACCGGGGGAGCATCAAAGGCATGTTCGTGATGGGCCAGAACCCCTTCGTCAGCGGCCCCAATGCCCGCTTTGAGCGCCAGGCCTTCGCGAACCTCGACTGGCTGGTGGTAATGGAACTGTTCGACACCGAGACCTCGTCGTTCTGGCGCGCGCCGGGGGTGGACAGCGCTTCCATCAAGACCGAGGTGTTCCTCCTGCCCGCCGCCGATGCCATGGAGAAGGCCGGCAGCGTGGTCAATAGCGGCCGCACCATCCAGTGGCGCAACAAAGTCGCCAATCCGCCCGGTGAGGCCAGGGAGGATATCTGGATCCTCGACCGGATGATGCGGGCGATCAAGGCCGCCTACCAGGGCAGCACCGCCGCGAAGGATCGCCCTATCCTCGACCTGGTGTGGGATTACGGCGATCCGCCGCAGGCCGAGCGAGTGGCTCGCGAGATCAATGGCTATGCGCTGGAGGAGGTGAAGGACGCCTCGGATAAGGTGCTGGTGGCCGCCGGAGCGGTCATCCCCTCCTTCGCCGTTATCGCCAGCGCTGCCAATCCCGAGGCCATCGCCTGTGGCGCGTGGATCTACGGCGGCTACTGGGCGCCCGCCGATGATGGCGCCGGCGTGATCATGCCCGCGGCCAGACGGCGCGGGCAGAACGATCCTGGCGGTGTGGGCACTCATCCCTTCTGGGCCTGGACCTGGCCCGCCAACCGGCACATCGTCTACAACCGCGCCTCGGCCCGGCCCGATGGCACGCCATGGTCCGAAGCCAAAAAGCTCATCTGGTGGGACGCGGCGCAAAAGAAGTGGACCGGCTACGACGTGCCTGACTTCCCCGTCACCAGGGCGCCGGAAGCATCGGCCAATCCCGCTGGCGCCGGCCTGGCCGCCCAATCCGGGGCCGATGCCTTCATTATGAAGCCCGACGGCAAGGCCTGGCTGTTCACTCCATCCGGGATGAACGAAGGCCCGTTGCCGGAGCATTACGAGCCGTTCGAGTCGCCCGTCGCCAATCCGCTCTCCCGCACCCAGTTCAATCCAGTGGTCAAGGTGTTCGACACCGATCTGGGCCGGGATATCGGCGACAACGTGGGCACCCCCGATCGCTTCCCCATTGTCTGCACCACCTTCCGCCTCACCGAACACTGGCAGTCGGGAGCCATGACCCGCTACCTCCCCTGGCCCTCCGAGGCCCAGCCGGGCATGTTCGTCGAGATCTCCAACGCACTGGCCGTCGAACGCGGCATTCGCAACGGCGACATGGTTGAGGTAGTGAGCGCCCGGGGCGCAATCAAGGCTATCGCCATGGTCACCGCCCGCTGGAAACCGTACATCATTGACGGCCGTCTGGTCCATCACATCGGCATGCCCTGGCACTTCGCATGGCAGGGCATTGCCCGCGGCGCCAGCGCCAATGATCTCACGCCCCACGTTGGGGATGGCAATACGAACATCCCTGAATACAAGGCCTTCCTGGTCGACGTGCGGAAGGTGTAAAGGAGGCCGAGCATGAGCAGACTGGCGATGCTGTTTGATGCATCCAGATGCATTGGATGCAAGAGTTGTCAGGTAGCCTGCAAGCAATGGTGGGGCCTGCCGGCCAGCGAGACGACCCAGGCGGGCAGCTATGAGAACCCTGCCGACCTGGAACCGAATACCTGGGCACGGGTCACCTTCCGCGAGTATGAGTCGGATGATCGGTTCCAGTGGTTGTTCCTGGCCTGGGGCTGTGTGCACTGTACCCAGGCGGCCTGCGTGGACGTGTGCCCGACCGGCGCCCTGAAACACAATGCGCTGGGCTTTGTGTCGCTCGAACGCGAGGCGTGCAATGGCTGCGGCTACTGTACCCAGGCATGTCCCTTCAAGGTGCCCCGGATGGAGACGATCAATCTGCTAACCGGTGAAGCCAGAGCCTCCAAGTGCACCTTCTGCCAGGATCGGGCGAGCAACGGCCTGACCCCCGCCTGTGTCAAGACCTGTCCCCCCGGCGCGCTGGAGTGGGGCGAGCGTGATGCGCTGCTCGAGAAGGCCCACGCCCGGGTCGAGTGGTTGCGGAGCCGGGGCTATACCCAGGCCCAGGTGTACGGCGAGACGCAACTCGGCGGCCTGGGGCGCCTCTTTGTGCTCACCGCCCCGCCCGAGGCCTACGGCTTGCCTGCCGATCCCCAGTACTCCGCGATGATTACCGGGTGGCAGCAAATCGTGCAGCCCCTGGGCTATGTCGCCGTGGCCGCCACCACCCTCGGCCTGGCCTTCAACTGGCTGGCGACCCGTCGCGCCCGTCTGAGCAACATCGAGGCCGTTGAGCGGGACACAACTGAGGAAAGTGAGGCATGAGCCATGGCTACCTCAACCGTCACCAAACCGTGCAAGGACCGGCGTCAGGTGCTGGTCATGCGTTTTACGGCCGGTGAACGCATTGCCCACTGGGTGCATTTCATTGCCTTTACCATTCTCCTGGGCACCGGGCTGTTCATGTACATGCCCGCCCTGCGCCCGTTCGCGGTCGGCGAAGCTGGGGAGGCCAGCCGTCTGGCCCACCGCGCCGCGGCGATCCTGTTCATGGCCGCGCCCCTGATCTACCTGATCTGGTCGCCGCGCGACTTCTTCTACAGTCTGCGCGAGGCCCTGTCCTGGGGACCTGACGACCTCGGCTGGCTGCGCGCAGCCTGGGGCTACTACACCCGCGGCGATACCGCCCGGATGCCGCCCCAGGGTAAGTACAACGCCGGCCAGAAGTTCAATGCCCTGACCCAGATCATCACCTTCATCCTGTTCGTGATCAGCGGCATGATTATGTGGTTCGGCAAAGGGGTGGTGTCGCCGGCGGTCTTCCTGGGCAGCGTCATTATTCATGATCTATCCATGATCGCCACCGTGGCGCTCTTCATTCTGCACATCTACCTGGTGGCAGTGCATCCCCTGATGCGTGAGTCGATCACGGCGATGTTCGAAGGCACGGTCACCGAGGAATTCGCACGCGAGCACCACGGAAAGTGGTTGGCCGAACAGGAGCAGGAGCGGGTCTACCGGCGCTGCAGGGATGAGTGAAGCGATGCACACGATCCAACAATTGCGTCAGGCGGTGTCTCAGCATCCTGAGGTGCGCGAGACCCTGGAGTTGCACATCGCGCTGCTGGAGGTGCGCGCTCGGGTCAATCCGCCAGCGCCACCGCCGTTGCCCTTCGATGTGGCGGAGGGATGTCTGGCCCGAGGTGAGCCGCTGCTCGACGCCGTGACCCTGACGCCCGACTGGAGCGACCTGGCGCGCGTCTTTAGCCAGATCTGCGCGGTGGCCGCGGCCCATCGCCCCGCCGAGGCCGACGCCTTCCACGCCCTCGCCGGCATGGCCGATGATCTCGAGGAACTGCGCGAGGGCGTCGCGGAGCACCTGGCAAACACGGCGCATCCCGCCCGCCGTTCCGCCAGCGCGGCGACGCGCGAGGCCACCTTGCTGGATTTTGCCCTCAACCAGGCCCTGCATCCTTTCCTGAATGCCTCCACGCGGGCCTGGCAACCGCTGGTAAATGCCGAGACCTGGTACCGATCGTGGTGCCCAATCTGTGGCGGGCCGGCGGATATGGCCGCGCTTCTTCCCGACGGGGGCGCGCGGCGGCTCCTCTGCGCACGCTGCGACGCCGAATGGCAGGCCCCCCGTGGCGCGTGTCCCTTCTGCGGCGAAACCACGTCGGGCCGTCTGGCCTACACCGCCAGCGAGGATGGAGTCTACCGTCTGTATACCTGTGACACCTGCCGGCGCTATTTAAAGACCATTGACCTGCGTGAACTGGCCTTTCCCGTCCATCTTCCCGCTGAACGGGTCCTCACCGTTGGCATGGACCTGATGGCCATCTCGTCGGGGTATCAAAGCGTATGATTGCCACCTGGGCCGAACATGAGTTGAGCTATCTCGAAATTGGCGATGGCGCCGCTATGCCCGGCCGCAAGCCGATCGTTCGGGAAACGAGTTGCGCGCTCTATGTCAATGGCCAGCGCTGGGTCTCGCTCCTCTGCACGCCTGCCGATCTCGATACGCTGGCCCTGGGCTTTCTGCGCACCGAGGGGCTGATCGAGTCCCTGGACGATGTCGCCGAACTCAGGGTGCGTCACCATGGCGAGACCGGCGTGGCGATCCGGCTCAAACGGGGCGATCTCACCCTCCCTCGGCGACCGCCGTTGCCGTCAGCGTGTGTTGGCGGGCAGACCTTCTACCAGCGGGTCCGCGCCAGTTACCGGCTGCCTGCTGGTCTGCGCCTGACGCCAGCGCAGATCTACGACCAGATGGCGCGGATGCTGGCCCACACCGCTGATCTCTACCACGATATGGGTGGCTTTCACGTCGCCGCTCTCAGCGACGGGCAGACGCTCTTGCTGACCGCTTATGATGTGGGGCGTCACAATGCCGTTGACCGGCTCGCCGGATTGAGCCTGTCGCACGGCGTGCCCACGGCGGGCGGCCTGCTGCTCGTTACCGGCCGGGTTTCGACCGAAATGCTCCACAAAGCTGCCCGCCTGGGCATTCCGCTGGTGGCTTCGCGCAATTCCCCCACGGAACCTGCCGTGCGCCTGGCGCGCGAATGGGGTGTCACCCTCTGCGGCTACGTGCGTGGTCGGCGCATGCACCTCTACAGCGCACCCG
The DNA here is from genome assembly GCA_034431835.1 of Chloroflexaceae bacterium. Classification (GTDB taxonomy): domain Bacteria; phylum Chloroflexota; class Chloroflexia; order Chloroflexales; family Chloroflexaceae; genus JACAEO01. Next base: position 10,035 of record DAOUDA010000113.1, read on the forward strand.
AACGGCTGGGCTTCGATCCCACGGCGGTGCCGGTCGTCTCATAGCCTGTACGCAATCCAGAGAATTGCGCTACAGTGTTCCACCTTATCCCCTCGTCCACGCTCGGCGCCTCAATCGGGGGTGCGGGGAAACCAGATTTCCCCGTTTTGCCTGCGCGCCGCGGACGACAAAATCCCAAAACTGTCGCATAATTAAGAAAGAACGAAACATCGAAAGAGAAAGACTTCCAGGCCAATGGGTGTTGACCAGCGCGAATACCGTACCACCATGGGCCTGTTCGCCACCGGCGTGGCCGTGATCACCGCGCGGGCCGGCGAGGAGACCCGCGGCATGACGGCCAACTCCGTCACCTCGGTCTCACTGGATCCGCTGCTGCTCCTGGTATGCGTGGACCGGCGGGCGCGTATGGCTCCGGTCATCATCGAAGCGCAGCGTTTCGCCGTAAATATCCTGCGCGCCGACCAGGAGGCCCTCTCGCGCCATTTCGCCGGGCGCCCCGATGCTGCGCTCGAGCCGCGCTTCGCCGATCTGGCTGGCGCGCCCGTGCTTGAGGACAGCATGGCCGCGCTCGTCTGCGCGGTCGAACGGGTGCTCGATGGCGGCGATCACCTGATCGTCATCGGGCGCGTTGAGGCCCTGCGGCGTACCGATGAGAGCGCCGCTCCGCTCATCTACTACCGTGGATCGTATTCCCGCCTGGCCGCCTGAGTCAGGCAGTACCTCTCGAAGCTGGGGAGGGTGTGGGAGCGCTTCGCCCTCCCCCAAATATTCTGGCGGTCCTATCGGGTGCAAAGTAGCCGGTTGAGGGGTAGAGGGGAAACCCGGTTTCCCCCTGACCTGTGCCCGGGACGGAGTTCCCGCGCCCCGACGCCAGGCTGAGGGAGGGCAGGAATCCGATGTTCCCTCTATGCGCACATTCTGCAATGGTCTTGTGCTGGTAATGCAAGTCTGGTACGATGCATGCAACTTTACAATCAGCCTTACCACTCGCGGAGCCGTCCTATGATCGGTCGTTGCTTTCTCTCGCTGGTCCTCGGCTTCGTCCTCGGCACTCTCAGTCTCACCTTGCTTCCCGATCTGGGTCGCGTCGCCGGGCCGCTGGTTTGCGCAGGGACGCTCGAACCCGGCCCGCGTATCCATGGTCTCCACTATCGCTGTATTACCGCCGATGGCGTGGCCGTCAACGTCGCTCCCGATCAGGTGGCCTTTCGCGCCATTCCGCTCATCGCCGCGGTGCTGACGCTCCCGGTCTACGCTTTTTTGCGCCGGCGCGAAGCTGAGGTTCGACAGGCCCAACAGGCGGCCGAAGCGGACCTGGCGAAGGCCGTCTCTGCTCGCGCCGAGGTGCTGCGTATCATCCAGCATGGCAACCTGAAGCGCCAGATTCTGCTGCGCGCCGCCGAGCTTAATCTGGTGCTCTGGGTGCAACCGCCGAATGGTCGCCCCTATGAGGCACGGGTGGACTGGATCGTGGAGGAGGACGGTCTTGGCTGGATGCGCATCGGCGCCGTGGTGCCGGTGCGGATCAATCCCCTTCGCCCGCAGAAGGTCTATCCAGCCCAGCCATGGGCGCACTATGCCTGGTGGTCCGGCTCGTAGGGCCGCAGCGGTGGCGCAGCCACTGCTTCCCACCCGAACGTTGTAGCGTCCAATAGATGTATCCGGGGATCATTTTTCGGGGCGTGGCGCAGCCACTGCTTCCCACCCGAACGTTGTAGCGGAGCTGCAGCCTATGTCTGCCCGGCCCCCCTTCGGCCTCTGGCCAGGCCCGTTCACGCCGCGCGCAATGGCTGCGGCGCTGCGTTTCGATGATGTGCAGTGGGATAGCGACGGGCGTCACGTGGTCTGGCTGGAGTCGCGCGATGGCCGCGGCAGTCTGTGGTGCGCCGACACTGGCTCCGCCGATGCGCCCCGCGAGTTGACGCCCGGCGATCTGAGTGTGCGTGGGCGGGTCGGCTACGGCGGCGGCGAGTTTTGTGTCAGTGGCGGCACGGTCTTTTTTGCCGAGGCCAGTTCCGGGCGGCTCTTTCGCCAGAGCCTGGCCGGGGGCCGCCCGCGCCCCGTCTCTCCGGCCTTCGGCGCAGCCGCCGCGCCGGCCTGCTCGCCCGATGGCCGCTGGCTGCTCTTCGTCCATACCTACGAGGATGAGGATTGCGTCGCCGTGGTGGACGCCCAGGGGCGGCAGTGGCCTCAGCGCCTGCTGACCGGTCACGATTTCTACATGTGGCCGGTCTGGCATCCCTCTGGCGCCCATATGGCCTGCGTGGCCTGGGATCACCCCCGTATGCCCTGGGACGGCAGCCTGCTCTACCTGGCCGATCTTGACCCCGCATCGGAGACGGCGCCGGTCGTTCGTGGCCTCAAACCACTTGCCGGCGGCCCGGCGACGAGCATCTTCCAGCCCGCCTTTTCGCCCGACGGGCGCTTTCTGGCCTATGTCTCCGATGCCGATGGCTGGTGGCACATCTACCTGTACGACCTGGCGACCGCGACCCATCGCCGCCTCACCAGCGGCGCCGCCGAGCACGGCCAGCCCGCCTGGGCCCAGGGCATGCGCACCCTGGCCTGGTCGCGCGGAGGGCACCGGCTGTACTATTTGCGGAACGAAAGTGGGCAGCGGCGCGTGTATGTGCAACCGGTTGATGGAGGCCCGGCGCAGAGCCTGAGCGATGGCGAAGGCTACACCTGGTTCGTGCAGCCGACCGCTTCGGCTACGGCTGACGCAGTTGTCGGCATCGCCTCGGCGCCGGCGATCCCGCCGCGCATCCTTGTGGCCGACGGCCAGCAGACGCGGGTGCTGCGCCGCAGTTCCGGCGAACTGATCCCGACGGCGCAACTGGCCAGCGCGCTGCCGGTCACCTGGCCCGCCCCCGGCGCGGAAACGGTCTATGGCCTTCTCTACCTGCCGCCGGGCTATGCGCCGGGCGGGCCCGGCCCGCGCCCCCCGGCCATTGTGCGCATCCACGGTGGGCCGACGGGCCAGGCGGTGCTCGGCTACAGCGCCGAGGTGCAGTTCCTGGCGACACGGGGCTACGCCGTGCTGGAGGTGAACTTCCGCGGCAGCACCGGCTACGGGCGGGCCTACGCCCAGGCTCTGCGCGAGCAGTGGGGGGTGCTCGACGTCGCCGATGCCGTGGCCGGGGCGCGCTACCTGGACGCGGCGGGCATCGCCGATCCGGAGCGGATGGTGATTATGGGCGGCAGTTCCGGCGGCTACACCGTGCTGGAGGCGCTGAGCCAGGCGCCCGGCGTGTTCCGAGCGGGGGTCTGTCTCTACGGCGTGACCGATCTTTTTAGCCTCGCTGCCGAGACCCATAAGTTCGAGGCGCACTACACCGACTGGCTGGTGGGGCCGCTCCCCGAGGCCGCCGCGCGCTACCGCGAACGTTCGCCGCTCTTCCACGCCGAAAAGATCACCGCGCCAGTGGCGATCTTCCAGGGTGAGGAGGACCGGGTGGTGCCGCCCAATCAGGCCGAAGCGATCGTCGCCGTCCTGCGTCGCCGGGGCGTGCCCCACGTGTACCACCTCTTCCCCGGCGAAGGGCATGGCTGGCGCCGCGCCGAAACGATCGAGCGTTACTACACGGCCCTCGAGACCTTTTTGCGCCAGTATGTGGTGTTTGCGTGAGGGAGGGTCCGGGAGGGCTTCGCCCTCCCAGGAAACCTCCTTCCAGCCCTTTCGTGTAACGTGACTTGCCGGATGCTCCACTAATCAGGAAGCTACATACGTCAATCCAAAATCCAAAATCAATTTACCTCACGCCATCCTCCCGGGTGTACTCACAGATCACCGCCGGCTGGCCCAGCACGAAGACCCGGTGGCGCGGGCCGGGACGTAGAGATCGGGCCGCGCCGCTACGCGCCTGCTCCAGCAGTTGTACATCGCCTGCCAGGACCACCAGGCGCCCGCCCGGGCGCAGGACGCGCGCGATTTCAGCCAGCACGTCGCGGTATAGCTCGGGCAACTCGGCCTGGTCGCCGATCTGCTTGCCGAAGGGCAAATTAACGGCCACCTTGTCCACGCTGCGATCCTCCAGCGGCAGCCGCCGCGCGTCCCAGCGACTGGTGACGACCCGTCCCCCCACCCCGCGCAGATTGGCGCGCATCGCGCTGACCGCCTCGTCGCTGATGTCGCCGCCGTGCAACTCGGCGAAGGGACCGGCGGCGGCCCGCTCGACCAGCAGCGTGCCCGCGCCGGCCATCGGGTCGAGGAACACATCGTCGGGCGCGGGGCGGGTCAGGGCGACTATGGCTGCCGCCAGGGCGGGGCGCAGGGAGGCGGGCAGGTGGCGCAGCTTGCCCCGCTGACGCATCGAGGCGTCGGAGAGGCGCAGGGCGCAGAGCAGTTCTTGATCCACCAGGGTGGCCCAGATCTCCAGGTCCTCCCCTTCGTCAACCAGGCGCCAGGGGCCGGGCCAGCCATCGCGCACGGCATCGGCCACGGCGCGGCCCACGTCGCGGCGGAGGTACTGCTGGCGCCCGACGGTGCGGGCGATCACCCGGAAGGCGCCGCCACCCTTGCGGGCCCCGCTCACCCGGCGCCAGGCGTTGAGGGCCGGGCCAACGCTCTCGGAGGAACGCACCGCGGCGTAGATCTGCCGTGGCCCGCGCTCGTCGGCGGCCACGCGGAAGGCCCGCGCCGCCACCACGAAGACATCTTCGACGGTGCGTAGACCGAGCAGGGCTTTCGGCCCGCCCTGGTAATCGATCAGCACCATGTCGTCGCGCCCTGGCACCGCTTTGAGGCCCGCCAGGTGCGGCGGGGCCGGCGCGGGCAGCGCAGACAACGCCTGTTCGGCCTCGCGCCAGGCGAGCATACCCAGACCGGGCACGGTTTGCAGGGCGTAGAGCATAACGGCGCCATTTCAGCTCGTGACGTAGGCGAGCAGCACCTGGTAGAGATCGACCAGACTGGCGATGCTCACCCACTCCTCGTCGGAATGGAGGCCCGCGCCGACTGGCCCGACACAGACCGCGGGAATGCCGGCGCCGGTGTAGTAGCGCGCGTCAGTGGCGTAGTGTTCGCGAAAGAGCCGTGGCGGGCGCCCGAGGTGTTGTTCAAGGAGATCCGCCAGCCGTACCACCCCGGGGTGCTCCGGGTCGGTGTACAGGGCGTGACCGGTCTCGATGACCGTTGGCGTAGCCGTCGGAAAGCACTCCCGCAGCGCGGCGAGCAGGTCTTCGGGAGCATCGTCGGCGGTAAAGCGAATGTCGAACGTGACCGCGGCGGACCCGGGCACCTGATTGCGCGAACCGGCGCCCGCCTGCAGCGCGGTCGGGGTGACCGTGGTGCGCCACTCATCGCGGCCGGCGGGCGGCGGGAAGCGCGCCTCGACGGCCAGCAGGCCGCGCGCCAGGTCGCCAATCGGATTGTGGCCCTCCCAGGGATGCGAGCCATGCGCCGGGCGACCCGGCAGGGCCAGTTCGACCCACATACAGCCCTTGTGGGCGTAGAGGATCCCCAGGTCGGTAGGTTCAAGGCAGAGCATCAGGTCGCACCGCCACCCTTCGGCGAGGAGGCGACCCGTGCCCGCGGCGCCGCCGATCTCCTCGTCGCTGACGAACTGGAAACCCACGTCGGGGCGCTCGGGGAGCATCGCCAGGTCGCGCAGCAGGCGCAGCATCACCGCGCAACTGCCCTTCATGTCCTGGGCGCCGCGGCCATAGATCCGCCCGTCGCGCACCTCCGGCACGAACTGTTCGGGCCGGCCCACGACCACGTCGAGATGGCCGTTGAACATCAGCGCGGGGGCGCGCGTCTCGCGCAGGGTGGCAACAATGGCCGGCTTGCCGTTCGCCGTGCTGCGTTCGACAAAAAGACCCGGAACCGCTGCCAGGTAGGCGGCCACATACTCCATACAGGCCGCCAGTTGATCGGGCCGGTCGGCGGTCGACTCGAAGCGCACCAGATCCGTGGTGAGCGTGACAAGTTCATCGCGGAGGGAACGATCCATGGAGATGCCTCACGCAGGTGGATACCTTGATAGTGTATTGTACCACCTGGGATGGCAGGACGCTGTGCAGGCAAGGGTTTGTACAACCTCATCGGGGCAAGCCCCGAACGCCGGTTCTCTCGATGGTTCGGGCGGCGCAGCCGCCCGAACCATCGAGAGAACAACCCGTGGGGAGGCGTAGCTGCCCCTGCCATGGGAGGCCGACCGTGCCCCTTCCCCGAGGACGTGGGGAAACCCGGTTTCCCCACGCAGGGGGACGCTTTCGTACCTCAGGGCCGGCGCCCAAGTTCGTTGTGCTGCCAGCGAATGTTCCCGCGCAGCAGCAGATTGGAGGCTCGCAGCTTGTAGGCAAGATCGGAAGCGATATTCCGCATCACCCGGTAGCCAATGCGCGGGTTGCGCTCGCAGAGGGCAGCGAAGTCGCGTTCTCGGATCACCAGAAAGATGCACCGGTCAACACAGGTGACGGTGGCCGAACGGGTGGCGCTGCCCAGCAGCACCATCTCGCCAAAGCTCTGGCCGCTGTAGAGCATGTTGATGGTGCTTGGCGCCGTGATGCCCTCGGGCAGGCGGGTGGTGATAGAGATGCGCACGCAGCCCTCAAGGATCACCAGCATTTCGTCGCCTTCGTCGCCCTCGTGAAACACCTCCTGCCCCGCCGACACGCGCTGTGCCCTGCACATCGCCGCGACCTGCAACAGTTCTTCGTCGCTCAGGCCGCTGAACATTTCCACCCGCCGCAGATGTTCGACAAAGGTTGAGTGCATAGCCCCTCCCGCCGGATTCTTACCGAGGGACTCTCAGTATACCATGCCGTTTCTGTCAGCGGAAAGCGAGTTGCTTCTTGTCTAACAAGTTCCGCCACCCCTCTTCCGACCACGAACGCATCGTCAGTCCTCCAGCAGACGGCGCAGGTTCGCCATCTCAATCGCTGCAACGGCGGCCTCGGCCCCACGATTGCCCGCTTTGGTTCCTGCCCGTTCGAGCGCCTGTTCAAGGCTCTCCGTGGTCAGCATCCCAAAGGTTATCGGTAACCCGGTATCGAAAGCCGCCGAGGCAATCCCGCTGGCTGCCTGGCCCGCTACATAATCGAAATGCGGGGTTGCGCCGCGGATCACGACGCCCAGACAAATGATCGCATCATAATACGGGCGGTGTGGCGGAGCGCCTTTGCGTCGGGCTATCCATCGGGCTGCCTGAGGGACCTCAAAAGCGCCCGGCACCCAGAAAACATCTATATCGCTCTCGGTGACCCCATGGCGGATCAGCGTCTCCTGTGCCCCGCGCAGGAGTTCTTTGCCGATAGTGTCATTGAAACGAGAGATCACGATCCCAAACTTCAGCCCGGCGCCAACGAGATGCCCTTCAAATGTCCGTCCCATTGTCTCCTCCCTCCGCTCCGCAGTCGTCTGGCGCCCGACACGCTCGGCCCCCGACCGGATCGCGGCCTCTGGTGTGTAGCCTGAGTACTGGCGGTCCAGCCGATTCGGAGACGGTTCACGGTTCAATCTTGTCCCGTTATGGACAAGGGCTGCCGACGCTACAGCGCATCCTGCCGGTAACGACGCCGGTACGCGGTGCAGGGCGCCGGACTCCATCTGACGCCGATATCCGATCAGATCGACAACGGTGACGATCCGTAAGCGGTGCTGCTCTGCGAACCGTTCCAACTCGGGCCGCCGGGCCATGGTGCCATCGTCGTGCATGATCTCGCAGATCACCGCTGCCGGATACAGGCCTGCCAGCCGGGCCAGATCCACTGAAGCCTCAGTGTGACCGGCGCGGGTCCACACGCCTCCTTCGGCAGCCCGTAGCGGAAAGACATGCCCAGGTCTTGCCAGATCCTCTGGTCTGGTTGCAGGATCGATCAGGGTGCAGATCGTCGTAGCACGATCGAAGGCTGAAATGCCGGTGGTAACACCCCGCCGGGCTTCAACCGAAACGGTGAAGGCAGTGCCAAAGGCCGAGGTATTCCCTTCGGATGGCACCATCAGGGGAATCCGCAAGGCGTCGAGGCGTTCGCCAGTCATCGCTACGCAGATCAGGCCGCGACCTTCACGGGCCATAAAGTTGATGACCTGCGGCGTGGCGAACTCGGCGGCAACTGCAAGATCGCCTTCATTTTCACGATCTTCATCATCTACAATGATGATAGGCCGCCCTGCCCGCAAGTCATCCAGGGCATCGTCAATGCTGGCGATAGGCATCCTGAGCCTCACGTATCAATCGCTCGACGTATTTGCCAAGAATGTCCACTTCCAGATTGACCCGGCTGCCAACAGACTTGTATGGCAGGGTGATGTGCTGTTGGGTGTAAGCAACCAGCATGAAGGTGAAGGCATCTTCAAGGACATCAACCACGGTCAGGCTCGTACCATCTACCGCGATGTAGCCCTTGGGAACGATGTAGCGCAGCAATTCATCCGGGGCCGCGACGGTAACCCACAGCGAGTCACCCTCTGGTCGGAATGCGCGGATCACGCCTGTGCCATCAATGTGTCCCTGGACAAAGTGCCCGCCGAACCGTCCGTTCAGCGCCAGGGAACGTTCCAGGTTTACTCTATCGCCGAGACGCAGATCACCCAGATTGGTCCGCCGGAGGGTTTCGGGCGAGAGGCCAACGGTGAAGGTGGAAGCGGTCATGTTGGACACCGTCAGACATACGCCGTTGACGGCGAGGCTGTGTCCGAGACCGATATCTTCCAGTACGGTAGAAGCCTGCACAGTGAGTGACCAGCCTCCTCCCACTTCGCTGAGTTCCTCGACCGTTCCGATTTCCTCTACAATACCTGTGAACATGGGGCGTCCTCCTGATAACGCAGCTCGGCCTGGATCCAGAGATCACTATCGGACGGCAACTCCGACCAGGAAGTCGGCGCGACGTTGTTCAGCATTGCAATGTGCATACCCCTGACCCGTGTCGCCTCAATCAGGGTTGTCGCCCCTGGTCCGCCAATCGGACCAGGCGCCGTGCGCCCTCCAATGATGAGAGGTGCGATGAAGAGCCAGAGCCGGTCCACCAACCGCTCGGCGATGCACGCACCCAGGATCTCGCTCCCGCCTTCAACGAGCAGGGTCAGCATCCCGCGCTGTCCAATGGCATCGAGCAATGCTGGTAGTGCAACACGCCCATGGCGATCGGCGGGCAGGGTCCACACCTCAACGCCGCGTTCCCGGAGCGCGCTACAGTGAGCCGCGGGCGTAGCGTGCGTCGTTGCCAGCACGGTTTGTCCAGGCAGCTCCGGGTCGAAGACACGGGCCGACCGCGGCACACGCCCTCGACTGTCGGCCACGATGCGCAGGGGATGGTGCGGCAGCTCAGGCTGATCGAGCGGCAGGCGTGAGGTCAGTTCGGGATCATCAGCCAGCACCGTGCCCGCGCCGACCAGTATCGCGTCGCTGACATTGCGCAGGGCATGCACCTGCCGGCGTGACGCCTCGCCGGTGATCCAGCGCGAAGCGCCCGTGGCGGTGGCAATTTTCCCATCGAGGCTCATGGCGACCTTGGCGGTCACATAAGGCCTGCCGGTCGCCACGTATTTGAAGAAGGGGCGATTCAACTCGTGCGCTGCCGCTTCACATAAACCGCGATGGACCCTGATCCCGGCCGCTGCAAGGCGGGCGTGGCCTTTCCCATTGACCAGCGGGTTGGGGTCTGGAACGGCGTAGTACACCTCGGTGATCCCGGCGGCGATAATGGCCTCGGTGCAAGGAGGCGTACGTCCGTAATGTGCACACGGCTCCAGCGTGACGTATAGGGTCGCCCCGCGTGCAGCCTCGCCTGCCGTGCACAGCGCCTCGATCTCGGCGTGCGGCATTCCCGCGCGACGGTGATACCCTTCCCCAACGATCTGACCGCCGTTGACGATTACAGCGCCGACCATAGGGTTTGGACTGGTGCGGCCCTCAGCCCGACGTGCCAGCTCTAATGCTCGCTCCATAAACTGCGTATGTTCCATCGCTGTGTACCGGGGTTCCATGGGCAGTCAAAAGGGAGCGATCACCTTGCCCTGCTCCCTTGCCTCCCCGTATCAACGGCTCCAACAAACACAACGTCCCGAAGGGATCAGGCGCCTTCGGGACGGTTTATCAGCGCAGGCCAGCCACCACGCTGCCGGCTGGCTTGCTAGTAAAATACCCCGAACACTAACAATGTTCGGGGTATTACAAAACCAGGTCAGCACGCTGTGGCGAAATCACCAGCGTGTTTGAACCTTCTTTCATCCCGACTATACGGTCGGCCCCGGAATCGCACCGGATCGTGCCCGGCATCAGAGCAGCTGCCGTGCTCGTGGGCTATACCACCGATCGGGAATTGCCCGGCTGCATTGCCAGACGCACCCTGCCCCGAAGGTTACCCTATTCAATTAAGAGGTGCTTGTGATTTTAGAATGCCACTATCCAAACCCTATTCTTACCACGAGCGTGGAGAACCCTCTCTTCGTCGCCCTCTTCTGACCGATGTTGGAGAAGAGTATACCATAAAGTGTTGGAACGCTGTATGCTATAATCGCCCTCTGATGGTTGCCGAAGCGCCACTGCTGCTCGTCCTCTGCGCGCCGCTGCTGCTCTATCTGCCCGGTTGGGCCGTGAGCCGGCGCTTCGGCGCGCCCGCCGATCCCCTGGAGCGCCACTTCGAGCGTGTGGCCGCCAGCGCCCTCTGGAGTGGCTGGCTGGCCTTGCTCCTGGCCCAGCCTGGCCTGTTCAGTCTCTGGTTGCACCTGACCCTGACCGTCGCCGCCAGCGCCCTTGTCGCCCGGGGCGGGCGTGGCCCGACCCCGGCAGGCCCTGTTCCGCGCTGGCAACTCCTGGTCTACGGCGCGATTCTGGCGCTGGCTTTGCTGCTCGTCGCGCGCCCCTTCGAGGTGGTGCTGGGGGTGCGCGATGCGGGGGTCTACGCCAACACGGGCTTCGCCATTGCCCGCACCGGGGCGCTGGTCCAGGGCGATCCGCTACTGGCCAGCCTGGGACAGCGGGCCGGCGATCCCGACCCCCAGATCGCCGATCCGGCGCGCCAGGCGATCACCAACTACACCATCGGGCAGCCGCGGGAGCGCTACATCGCCTCGCGCCTGCGGGCCGCCGGGTTCTTCGTCTACGAGGGCGAACTGCCCCGGGGCCGGGTGACGCCCCAGGGCCTGCACCTGCTTCCCGCCTGGATCGCCCTGCTCTCCGCCGCCGGCGGCCCGGCTGCCGGGCTTTTCGCCGTCGGCTTGCTGGGCTGGCTGGGGGTGTGGAGCGTGGGCATGCTCGGGCGGCGCCTGGCCGGTCCCTGGGTGGGGTGGCTGGCCATGGCCTTTCTGGCCCTCAACGGGGTGCAGGTCTGGTTCGCCCGTTACTCCACCGCCGAGACGGTCGCGCAGTTTTTGATCTGGGCCGGGTTGTTCTTCTTCGCCGCGATGCACGACCCGGCCAGTGATGCGGCCTCTCGCCAACGCGCCGCGGCCCTGGCGGGCCTGGCGGTGGGGCAGGTGGCCCTGGCGCGGCTGGATTTCTTTCTCCTCGGCCCGCTGTTGCTCTACCTGGTCTACATCTGGGTCAGCCGGCGCTGGGAACGCCGGCATAGCATCCTCGCCCTGGCCCTCGGCCTGATGCTCGGCCACGCGGCCCTTCATGTGCTGCTGATCGCCCGGGCCTACGTGTTTGATACCGGCCACGAGCGGCTCCTGCGCGACTCGGCTCTGCTGGCCCTGGCGAGCCTGCCCTTCCTGACCCCTGAGGTGCGCGAGACGTTTCTGAGCAGCCCGCGGAGCGCCCTGGTGCGCCCGGTGATCCTCCCCGGCGACCTGACGCTGGGCGCCTGGGCGCGCCTGGCGCTGGAACTCTCTCTGCTGGGCGCCGCGGTGGCCGCCCTGCTCGCCCTGCGTGCCCGCGCCGGCCTGCTGCGGCGCCTGGAGCAGGCCCTGGCCCGCCGTCGCGCGCCGCTCCTGCGGGCGACCATGGTCGCGCTCCTGCTCCTGGCCGGCTACGCCTACCTCGTCCGCCCGCAGATCCTCGACGCCGACATCTTCTTCAACACCCGCGGGGGCTGGAACGACCCCCTCACCCGTGACCCGGAGGTGGTGGCCCGCGATGTGCGTGAGGGGCGCATGACCATTGACGAGGCCCGCACTATGGCCGGCGTGGTGCTGGTGGGTAACAAGGTCTGGGAGCAGCAGCCCGACCTGGAAGCCACTGCCGAACTGCGCCCGCGCCTGGCCGAGGAGCGCGGCCCCTGGCGCGGGCCGTTTAGCAACCAGACCCTCAACTGGCTGCGGCTCCAGGGCTACGTGGGCGCGCCCATCCGCCTGCCGGTGCAACTCTGGTACGAGGAGTACAACGGCATGTCCTGGTGGCAGCGACTAAGGGCCGACCCGGCGACGTTCACCTCGCAACCGGAGATCATCAAGGAGAAGTACCGCATCCCCCTGGCGAACTTCGTGCGCGTGGGCTGGTACCTCTCGCCCCTGGGCGTGCTCCTGGGCTGTGTAGGCTACGCCCTGTGGTGGCGGCGCGGGCTGAGCGCGGCGGCCTGGCTCTTCCTCAGCGTTAGCCTGCTGGGGACGTTCTTCTACGTGCGGCAAACCTACGGCACCGGCGAACAGCACTACATCTACATTCTGCGCCGCTTCGTGCCGATCACCTACCCGGCCCTCAGCCTGGGGATGGCCTATGCCCTGGTTGCGCTGGCCGCCGCGGGCGTGACGCGCTGGCGTTCCGCGCCCCGCCTCCTCGGGGCGGGGCTACTCGGCGCGGCGGTGGCCCTCGGCGCGCTGCAACTGGCCTTCTTCGCGGTCACCAACCGCCCGATCTTCTTCCATACCGAATACCGGGGGGCGGTGGCGCAACTGAGCGCCCTGGCGCGGCAGTTTCGCCCCGGCAGCGACGTGCTGCTGCTGCGGGGCGGCGCGCCCATCCACGCCCAGGCCCGCGACATCCCCGACCTCGTGGCCACGCCGTTGCGCTTCGCCTACGGGCTGGACGCCTTCGCGGTGAAGAGCGCCCGGCCGGGCAACTACGCCGCAGACCTGGCGCTTCAGGCCGATCACTGGCGCGCCGAGGGCCGTGAGGTCTACCTGCTGTTGAGCGCCTCGGGCGGCAGCTTCGCCCTGCCCGGCTTCGACCTGGAACCGGCGGGCGCCTTCACCCTCGACCTGCCGGAGTTCGAGCAACTTACCGATCAGAAGCCGCGCAACGTCTCGCGGCTGACGCTGCCTTTTGCGATCTACCGGCTCGTGCCGGGCGCGCCGGGTGTGGTCGCCACACCCGAGCCGCCCCTCCTCCCCGATGCCTTCGCCGCCCAGGTCAGCGGCTTCTACCGCCCCGAAGCGACCCCGGCGGGCCGCGCCTATGCCTGGACCAACGGCGATGCCATCCTGCGCCTGCCCTGGCCCGGGGGGGCCGCCGCGAGCGAGGTGGGTCTGGAGCTAAGCGCCGGTGAGCGCCCGACGCACCTGGGACCGGCGCGGGTGTGCCTCAGCGCCCTGCCCGAAACCAGCCTCTGGCCCGCCACGACCGGCGCGCCCGTCGAACTGGGCTGCTTCGCGGTCAACGGTGAGCCGGGCACGTACCGGGTGCGCCTCGATCCGGCGCGGCTGCCGCCCGCGCCCACCGGCGCCATCCTGCTGCGCCTGGCCGGGTCGTCGTGGATCCCCGCCCGTGAGGACCCGCGCCAGAACGACCGCCGCGACCTGGGGGTGCAGGTGTTCGGGGTGGGGGTGGCGCCTGCTTATCCGTGATAATTGCCTGGATCTCCCCACAAGGCCAATGCAAAGTCTTTGGGGCGAGCCCCAAACACGACCTTATCGGGCGGCGTAGCTGCCCCTCCCCCCGTGCCAGAGACGAACTTTGCATCAGCCGTGAGACATCCCCCAGGGGCGGTTGAAAAGGGTTGGAGACAGGGTGGTAGAATGACAGCAACCAAAACGCCGGACCTGATCCACCATCGAGGGATCCCATTATGAACACGAGGGCCGCCACCCATCAACGCTCCGGCCGTCTGCTAGCCTATTTTGCGCTCGCCTATGCTCTCTCCTGGTCCATCGGCATCGCCCTGGACCCTGGCCGCCCAGGGGCTGATCGCGCCCATCCTTCCCCAATGGTTTCACTATTTCATCGCCTATGGTCCCCTGCTTTCCGCCGTGATCGTCACCGGGGCGACCGAGGGGCGACGGGGATTGCAGGAGTTGTGGGCGCGTGTCACCCGGTGGCGCGTCGAGCCGATCTGGTGGTTCGTTGCCCTGTCCCCGCTCGTGATCGGGCTGGCGGTCATCCTGGCCTTCAATCTCCTGACCGGCAACCCCATCGCCTTCGCGCAGCTCGGTGAGGTGCATTTTCTCCCCCCGCTGGGCATCGGCGCGCTGCTACTGTGGATCGTCACCTTTGGGATCGCCGAAGAGGTAGGCTGGCGCGGCTATGCCCTGCCGCGCTTGCAGCAGGCCCACAACGCGCTGAGTGCCACGATCATCCTGACGATTTTCTGGGCGTTCTGGCACCTGCCGCAGTTCTTCTATCTCTTCGACCCGGCCATCGCCCCGGGATGGGCGCTGGGGTTGTTCGCCGGGGCGCTGGTGTTTACATGGTTCTTTAACCGCACTGGCGGCAGTGTGCCCGTTGTGGCGCTCGCGCACGGCTGTTTCAATTTTATCTCGGCCTCGAATGCCGGCAACGGCGTGCTTGCCGCCGTCATCAGCACCGTGGTGATGGTGTGGGCGGTGGTGGTGCTGCTGCTGTACCGACCGCAGCATCTGTCACGCCGCGCCAGGGTCACGGTTTGATTGCACGCAGGGGGTCTACCGAAACCCGACCCTCATCTCCCCACCTCCCCACCTCCCCACCTCAGGCGCGAGCCTTGAGCCAGTTGGCGATAGTGGGGGCCAGGTCGCGCTGGGCCTTGCCGCTGACGTACATGCCGATGTGCCCGACGGGGAAGGCGCACAGGGTGTAGTCGGACGTGCCCACATGCTCGCCAAGGGCAATGGTCGAGGGCGGCGGCACCAGGTGGTCCTGCTCGGCGTAGATGTTGAGCACCGGCATGGTCAGACGGCGCAGGTCAATGCGGCGCCCGCCGATCTCGGCCTCGCCGCGCACCAGTTTGTTTTCGTGGAAGAAGTCCTTCACGAACTGCCGGAAGGCCTCGCCCGCCAGGTCCGGGCTGTCGAAGATCCACTTCTCCATGCGCAGGAAGTTGAGCAGCTTCTGCTCATCGTCCATGACTTCGAGCGCGTCCAGGTACTTCTGGAAGTTGAGCTGGAGCGGCTTGAGCATCACGAAGCCGAAGTTCATCAACTCGCCAGGGATGTTGCCGGTAGCCTCGACGAGACTGTCCACATCGAGACCCAGCCCCCACAGGTTCAGCAGGCCGCTGCGCCCCTCCTGGGTGGCGTGGAAGTCAATCGGCGCGACCATCACCGTCAGGTTCTTCACCTTCTCGGGGTAGAGTGCGGCGTAACAGACCGAGAAGGTGCCCCCCTGGCAGATGCCGAGCAGGTTGATCGTTTCAAGGCCATGGCGCTCGCGCACCACGTCCACGCAGGTGTCGAGGTAGCCGGCGATGTAGTCTTCGAGGGTCAGGTAGCGGTCGGCCCGCGAGGGGTAGCCCCAGTCGATCAGGTACACGTCCATGCCCTGGGCCAGCAGGTTGCGCACCAGGGAGCGGTCGGGCTGCAGGTCGGCCACAGCGGGGCGGTTGACCAGAGCGTACACGATCAGGATAGGAATCGGAAACGGCCGCTCGACCACGGGGAGGTAGTGGTAGAGCACCAGCTTATCCTCGCGATGGACCGGCTCTTTCGGCGTTGTGCCCACCTGGATGTCCTCGTGGCGCATACGGCTCAGGGTGCGCATGCCCTCCACGAGCTTACGGTGCATCTCGGTCAGTTCGTGGAGCGTCTCAACCGGGTTGAGTTGAATGGGCGCCTGGGTCATTGCGAGTCTCCTGATATGGCTGTGGGGAAACCGGGTCTCCCTATGCCCCTGCCGGGAGGGTAGACGGTACGGCAACCTTCAAGGCTGTCCCGCCGCCCCGGCCTGCGGCCTACGACGTCTTCTTGCGCGTGGGGGCGCGTCGGGCCGGGGCTTCGCGCGCCTCGCGCAGTTCCTTGCGCAGCGCCCGCACCTCTTTGCGCAGTTCATAGACGTTGCGGTGTACCTCGTCAATCTCGCTGCGCGTCGGCACGTAGCTCGCCCGCAGGCCGAACTCGACGATCTGCTGCTCGTGGAGGCGGTAGCGCATCGCGGCGTTGAACAACTGGCGCTGGGCCTGCAGGAAGGTCTCGCCGGAGAAGGCCGCCTCCAACTGCCGGTCGGCCACGCTGGTCCAGAACTGGAGCAGTTCGTGCAGGCTCTGGATGGGCCGGTCGGCCTGGGCGCGCTCGGCCAGGCCGCGGAACACCTCCTCGAACACGTCGGTCCAGATATTGGCGACGACGAGTTGAAACTGGGCGCTGGCGCGGCGCAGTTCGGCCCAGGCCTCGAAGCCGCGCAGTACCTTCTCTTCCAGTTCGCGCGAGAAGCCCATGCGCGGGCTTTCGAGCAGCCGCCCGAAGGAGCGTTCGTAGGCGTCCCAGTAGAGGCTGGTCAGTTCCAGCAAGGCGCTGCCGCCCGGAGGTGCGCCCGGAGCCTGGCGCAGCGCCTCGGTCCAGGGCCGGGTGAGTTGCTGTATCTCCTCCAGGTAGAGCCGCCAGAGTTCGCCGCTCTCCTGGACCGCGTGGGCCAGCGTGGCGGGTTCGGGGAAGAACTGATGCCGCAGTTGCTCGGCAGCCTCGCGCAGCGCCCGCGTCTGGTCCTCGCCGGCGGCGAGCCGCGGGGTCAGGTCCTGCCACGAGCGCGAGAGTTGCTCGATCACCTGCAGCATGGTTGTCTGGGCGCTCATCAACTGGCGCGACATCACCTGGGCGAAGGGGTCGGCCCCGGTGAGCCAGGCGGTGAAGCCCTGGGTCGCGGCCTGTTGCCACTGGGCGATCATCTGCGGGAGAGCGGGGGGCGCCTGGTTGTCGGTCGCGCCGTACAGCCGCTGCCAGGTCTGCCGCTGCGCGTCGAGCCAGAAGTCCATGAGGGTGCGGGGCGGTTCCACCGATGCCATACACGCTCCTCCTTGCCGGCCCCGGCGGGCCGGATACAGGCGACGAGCGATAGTATAGCATTTTGGGACGAAGGCTGCTCAGGGGGACGATGTGAGCGTGGGGAAACCAGGTTTCCCCGGGCGCCTGCCCGGCGGGAGGGCGTGGGAGGGCGAAGCCCTCCCACGAAATGCCCCCGCTTTCCGGGCTGGAGGTCGGCACGTATGGGGAAACCCGGTTTCCCTCCATTCCGCCGGGCCAGAAGGCCCCTTGCCTACCCCCGATGGACCAGCAACCGCAGGCCGTTCAGCACCACCAGGATGGTGCTGCCCTCGTGGCCGACCACGCCGAGGGGCAGGGGCACGCCGATGGTGAGCGTCAAGGTCACCAGCATCACCACGACGGCGAAGGCGAAGATGATGTTCTGCCAGACGATGCGCTGGGCGCGCCGGCTGAGGCCCACGGTATAGACGATGGCCCCCAGGTCGTCGCGCATCAGCACCACATCGGCGGTTTCGAGGGCCGCGTCGGTGCCGGCGGCGCCCATGGCGATGCCGATCGTGGCGCTGGCCAGCGCCGGCGCGTCGTTGACCCCGTCGCCCACCATGGCCGTGGGGCCGTAGGTGGCACCCAGTTCACTGACGATCCGCACCTTGTCTTCGGGCATCAGGCCGGCGTGCACCTCGTCCACCCCCAGGCGACGCCCGACGGCCTGGGCCACGCGGGGGTTGTCGCCGGTGAGCATCACGATGCGCTCGATGCCTCTGGCCCGCAGGGCGCGGATCTGCGCGGCGGCGTCTTCACGCTCGCGGTCCATTACCGTCACCAGGCCCAGCCACTGCTCGCCGCGGCGGGCCACCAGCACGCTGCCGCGCCCCTCGTCGGCGAGCCGGTCGAACTCGGCCAGCATTGCCTCGGGGATGGGCGTCCCCACGTGCTCGAAGAGCCGTGGCGCGCCCACCAGCGTCTCCACGCCGTCCCATGAGGCGCGCACGCCCATGCCGGTGACCGCCTCGAAGCTCTCAGGCTCGCTGACGACAATGCCCTGCCCCTCGGCATAGGCGTTGATCGCCCGCGCGATGGGGTGTTCGCTGGAGTGCTCGGCGCGGGCCACGGCGGCCAGCAACTCCTCGGCCGTAACGCCGGGGCAGGGGAGCACGTCGCTCACCACCGGCTGGCCGTAGGTCAGCGTGCCGGTCTTATCGAAGGCAATGACCTTGATCTTGCTCAACTCCTCGAGATAAGCGCCGCCCTTGAACAGCACGCCGTTGCGGGCGGCGTTGGCAATGGCGCTGAGCAGGGCCGCCGGCACGCTGATCACCAGGGCGCAGGGCGACGCCACCGTCAGCAGCACCATCGCGGTGTAGAAGTTCTGGTGCCAGGGCACGCCGAACAGCGGCGGAACCAGGGCGATGAACAGGGCCACGCCGAGGATGATCCCGGTGGCATAGTACTGCTCCGCCCGGTCGAGGAAGCTCTGCGTGCGCGCCTTGCGCGCCTGGGCCTCGCTGACCATGCCGATGATGCGCGCCAGGGTGCTCTCGCTGGCCGGCTTCGTCACCACGATGTCCAGGGCGCCGCTCTGGTTGAGCGTGCCGGCCAGCACCGGGTCGCCCTCGCCCCGCTGCACCGGCATCGACTCGCCGGTCAATGCCGACTCGTCGAAGGCGCCCGAGCCGCGGAGAATCGTCCCGTCGAGCGGCACGCGGTCGCCAGGGCGCAGCACCACCACCGCGCCAACGCCGACCTCCTCCACCGGCAAGGTTACCAGCGTATCGCCCTGGCGCACGGTGACCGTGTCGGGACGCAGTTCGAGCAGACTCTCGATGGCCTGGCGCGTGCGATCCATGGCGTAGTTCTGTAGCACGTTGCTGAGCGAGAACAGGAACAGCAGGATCGCCCCCTCGCTCCAGGCGTCCACATAGGCCGCGCCGAGGGCCGCCAGGACCATCAGCAGATCCACGTTGATCCGGCGTTCGCGTAGCCCTTCGATAATCGCCTGGACGGCGTAGAACCCGCCGAAGAAGTAGGTTGCGACGCGCACTGCCAGCAGCGCCTCGGGCGCCACGTCCAGGCGTTCGAGCACCCCTCCGGCGACGATGCCCGCCAGGGTCAGGAGCACGAAGAGGGGTTCCAGGATGCGATCATCAAAGGTAAGGCGCCACCCCGACCGCGTGGCGGTCTGGATGCGCTCGGAGAGGGTTTCCATGTAACATCTCCTCAATGCAGAACCTGCTGGTCCTCGGGCGACAGCCTGGCCAGCAGATCCGGCCCAAGCCGGGCGAAAATGCGCTGGGCGAAGAGTTCCATCCAGATAAACTGCCGGGCAATCAGCACCATATTGTGGTTGGTTGTCACCGTGGCGGTGGTGAACAGATGACCGCTGGCGATCAAAAACTCGCGCTCATCGGCGACAACGATCAGCGTTTCCTCCATCTGGTGCAGTTCGGTCTCGCGTTTGGGATGCCGCACCACCTGGCCAAGCTCGAATGCGGTGTTACCGGTGAGAATGACGCCGAGGGCCACTCCGCGGGCGTGGGCGCGGGTGAGACACTCGCGCAGGGCCTCCACGTCGGCGTCGGTGAGCACGAGCATCAGTTCGTGCTGCGCGCCCTCGATCAGTTCCTCGGCGTAGGCCAGGGCCTCGCGGCGCCCGCTGAAGTTCCAGAGCCGCCCCGACTCCTGGCGGTTGTAGAGCGGCATCAACTCGGCCCGCAGCCGCTCGGCTCGTTCGCGCGCCTCGCGTTCGTAGCGATCCAGCAGCACTGCTGGCGAGACCGGCCGGTACAGCGTGGCCTTCTCCTCCTCGGATTTGAGCACCGCGCCTCGTCCCTCCAGCCGTCCCAGGGCCTCGTAGACCATCGAGCGCGGCACGCCCGAACTCTTGCTGATCTGATAGCCCGTCGCCGGGTGCTCGCTCAGCAGCGCCAGGTACACCTTGGCTTCGTATTCGGTCAGCCCCAGAGCCGCCAGTTGGTCGAGCAGATTCATAGTGATCTCTGTCTCATTCCATCGCGTATTAGTAGTTTAACTCCGAACTACTCATAGTATACCGCGCTGCAGGCCCCTCGTCAACCCTTTGTTCGGCCATTCCGGACATACTTGCGCGCCGGCGTCGAGTGACGGTACACTATAGAGGGTTACGCTAACGATAAAGGTCCGGGAGGGCGAAACCCTCCCGGACCCTCTCATCAGGCAGGGGAGTGGGGAACCCCGGGTTCCCCCGCTCTCCTCCAACCGAGCGAGGAAGGAGACACATCGATGAACAAAAACCGACGCCGACTGACGCAGTTCCTCAGCGTCGCTGTCATCGGCTTTCTGGTGATGGTGCTGGTGGTGACCGCCATCGCGCCGTATTGACGAGGGTGGCAGCGGCCCTTGCCCGGTAAGGCCGAAGCAGCGGCGCAACCGATGCTTCGGCCCTAATCGGACGGAGCGCTACGGCAAGCGATCCCCGACGGTGCCCTGGTTGAAGGGGTCAAGCACCGCGGGAGGCGGGCCTTCAATCCCGCTGCTGCTCTCGATGATTTCCGGCCCGGGGGTGGGGTTGAAGACGGTATCCTGCGGGACGGCCGGTTGCAAGGTGAAGGTGGTGATCACCAGGTGCCCGCTCAGGCTACCCCTGGCGGTCGCCTGGTAGAACCCGGTCGGCAGGCGCTCGTCGAGGTACAGCACGGCGTAGAAATCACCCACGCCGTCGGCGAACTGCGAAGGCAGGCCGCGCACCGATCCGTCTGGCAGGGTCAGCCAGATGTCCACGCGCTCGCCGGGGTAAAACAGGGTGCCCTGCACCTCAAAGGCGTTCCGCTGCGGGTCGGCCCGGTCGGGCGGGAAGGCCACCCGGAACGTTGCCCAGCCGGTCGGCGTCACCGGCGGCGAGGTGAGGGTGAAGGTCGTAATGACACGGTAGCGACTTGCAGCGCCCTGAACGGTGAACTGGTAGGTGCCTACCGGGTTCAGGCCGTCGAAGGTGAAGGCGGCGCGGAAGTCGCCCGAGTTGTCGGCAAACACGGCCGGACCGGGGGGGAAGTTCAGCACCGTCCCATCGGGCGCGGTGATCCAGATGTCGATCCGTTCGCCGCCCAGGAAGCCGCCGCCGTTGATGTCCACCCGCGAGCCCTGCACGCCCCGGGCTTCGTTGCTGCCCACGCGGGTGACCGCTGCGAAGGCCGGGCCAGGGTTCGGCCCCGGCGCGCCGCCGGGCACAACCACCAGCGCCGCGCCCGAGACCTTGCCGCTCAGCAGCCCGCGCCCGGTGAAGAAGTAGCAGCCGTAGGGCCACGTGCCCGGCACGGTCAGCACCGCCGACACTTCACCGGCGATGTTGGCATTCGCCCGGCTGGCAGCCGGGTTGTTGATCACCTGATCGATCGTGCCGTCAAGCAGTCGCGCCGCCGGCACGGTGAAGAGCCGTCCATCGGGGAACGAGATGTCAACCTCGACCGGCTCGGTCCAGTAACGCGACAGTTTGAGCTGAAAGCGCCCGCCCTGGAACACCGAAGGGGCGCTGATACCTGCGCGGTCACACACAACCTGGGGCCGGTCGCTGAAAATGGCGAACGAGGCCGTCGAAGCCGATGAGGTATAGGCGAACACCCCCAGCACAAGCGCCAGGGCCAGCGCGAACCCGGTGGCGGCGAACCGTAGCATACGTCGTTGTCGCATAACTCGTTCCTCTCGTTCGAGACGCCCGGGCGGGCCGTTCCCGCCCGGGCCGCACCACCCGGAGGGGGTGCTCCAGCCGTTCCCTGATCGGCGCCCTGGCGCCGCTCGCGCCGCGCCGCGCAGGGCTGCGAAGAATGGTTCCTGAGAGGGACCGGCCCTCCCAGACCCTCCCGTCCGGCGAGCCGGGGCCTGGGGCAACCGGGTTGCCCCGCCTCCTGGTCGGGGAAGGAGGGCGCCTTTGCGCCAGCCGGCGTGTGATGATATAGTACTGACAGGAACCTGATACGCCCAAGCTGCGTATATTACGACAGGCTTACACACGATGGCCACGCCCCGCTACACACTGCTCTACGATGGCGCCTGCCGGATCTGCACCGGCCAGATCGGCTGGATCGAGGCCTACAACGACGCCGGCTGGATCGAAGTGCTCGATATGCGCTCACCCGAGGCCCGCGCGCGCTTTCCCCAGGTCACGCCCGAGGACGCGCAACGTGAGGTGCATCTGGTGGCGCCCGACGGTACCCTCTACCGCGGCGCCGATGCGGTGCGCGAGACGCTGCTGCGCCTGCCGAGTCTGCGCGGCCTTGGCGAGTTGATGCGCCTCCCCGGGGCCATGCTCTTCGCCCGCCCGGTCTACGCCTGGGTCGCCCAGAACCGCTACCTCCTCGGCGGTCGCACCGATGCCTGTGATGACGGCGCTTGCCAGCCTTAAGAGCCTATGAACTACGCGCGCTCGGTGCTGATCATCCTGGCGGTCATAGGCATTCTTGCGCCGTCAACGCTGCTCGCCGGCGACAGAGGCGCGCCCGGACGCCCGGCGGCCCCGCTGTTCGCGGCCACGGAGCGCCCGGGTCTTCCGCTGCTCCCTCCCGATGCGCCTCTCCGCCAGACGCCCCTCGATCGCTCCGAAGAAACACCCGGGCGTGGTTCACGGGCCATCTTCTTCGCCTTCCTCTGTCTGTCCCTCATTCCCATCCTCTCCCTCGCCGTCGCCTTTGCCCTTAAGCGCCGCTTCGACACCCTCAGCCGCCAACGGCGCGCATCCGGCAAGTACCGATCTCCCAACGCACGGTAGTACCACCTTGACGATCTTTGAAGTATCAAATAGCGCCTTGCCTTTCTGGGCAAAGTCGGTGCATACTAAGTACAGATGGGTTTTTCGTCGGGCACCCATGCCTGTGACAGGGTTCACACCTGAGTTGCTGTCTGGAGGGGCCGGGAAGGTGCAGCCTCCCCGCAACCCCCATCCCGTGCGTGGCGGGCGCAGACCCTGACGAAACCAGGACCCGCCGCGGGCGGAACCTGCGCTGGCAGCCTATTGTGTCGAGGAGGAGCTACAATCGATGCCGCTGCTGTTGCACTTGATGATGGCCGGGGTCTGGGCCTCAACCGTCGTCATTCACACGCGCCGTCTGTTTCGTCTTGCTCGCGTCGAGCAGTTGGCTCGGTGGGAAGATCATGTGCGCCTCCGCTCGGGAGCGAATCGCATCTGGTGGTGGTTGGGCCAGCAGGAGTTCTGGCGCGGGGTAATTCCTGATTGTCTGCGGGCCATGGAGATTACGGCGATGATCTTCCTGATCGCCTGGGGCATGAGCAGGTAGGCGCCCTTGCAACCGCGCTGCGCACGAACGACGTGAGAGCATGTTCCTGGGAGCGGGCGGCCCTCCCGGACCCTCCTCCCGTATGGGGCCTATGTTCACCGAGTTGCGCGTGCAGTGGGCGGCTGTGGCGTTTGGCTGGCTGGCCGATTTTTCTCTCCGTGTCCTGATCCAGGTGACGCTCGGCTGGCTCGGCGCGACCCGCGTGTTTACCGCGCCGAGTCTCCACGAGCCGCTTCATGTGTTCATCCTCGCGCTCATCCTTGCCGCCACTGCTACCGGCGGCTTCATCGCGGCGCGCATCGCCGGCACGGCGTTTACCCTGCACGGGTTGCTCGTTGGCGTTACGTCCATTCTGGCCGCGGCGGCGAGCAATCCCGGTCTGGTGCCGGTGCCGCGCCTGCTCGTCGCGATCCAGGCCCTGAGTCTGTTGACCGGCGCCTTCGGGGGGGTGCTGGCTTTTTTTGTTGCCCACGGGCGGATGTCACGGAAATGATGGGTTGCCGGGGGCGCGAGGCGAGATTCGGGCGGGGGTCCAGGGTAACCGGGTGTGCTCGGGCCCCTCTGACCACCGGCCCGGCGGGCAGGGGCGTGGGGAACCCTCTCAGGTGTAGGGTTTTTTCGAGCGAGAAGGGGTTTTCGGCATTCCCATGCGCTTGCGATCCTCACCCCCCTGCCCCTCTCCACCTATGGTGGAGAGGGGAGAGCTGGGCGTCCCGATGCCCCAGATGGCGCATGTGACGCGAGGATGTGCCGGAACACCCTACACCTGCGAACGTGGGGAACCCCGGGTGCCCCACGCTCACCTCAGGAACGCCTCAAAGAGCCGCGGCGCCGGGCTGGCGAGGGTGAGCCTCACGCCGGTGATAGGGTGCCGCAGGCGCAGCTCGGCGGCATGCAGCAGATGACCGGGCAGCCGCTGGCCGGCGTAGCTGGCCGGGCCGCCGTAGCGCGTGTCGCCCAGCAGGGGATGGCCGAGGTGCGCCAGATGCAGGCGGATCTGGTGGGTGCGCCCGGTGTGGGGCACGGCGACGATCAGCGTGGCGTCATTCAGCGTCCGCCCCACCCGGAAGCTACTGTGAGCTTCTCGCACGCGCCCGCCGCCCTCGGGCAGCGCCTGGCCCACGGCCTCCAGGGGGTAAATGCGCCAGCGTCCCCCGGCTGCCCGCCCGTGGCCGGTACGCAGTTCCATTGCGCTCCATCCCGGCCGGCCCGCGCAGAGGCCGAAGTACGTTTTGGCGACCTCGCCGGTGGCAAAGGCCACCTGTAACCCGGCATTGGCCGCGGGCGCCTTGCTTACCAGCAGCAGGCCCGAGGTGTCGCGGTCAAGCTGGTGGGCCAGGTGCAGCGGCGGCGCCACGCCGTCACGGGCGCCCAGGTAGCGCCCCACGGCCGCGAGGACGTTGCCCCGGGCGTCCCAGGGGGTGGCCCCCACGTACCAGCCCGCCCGCTTGTGCACGGCGATCAGCCAGGCATCCTCGTAGGCCAGATCCTCTGCGGTGATCGTCACCTCGGCATAGCCGTCGGCGGGAGGGAAGCGCAGCGTCAGCGTCGCGCCGGCCGGCGCGGGTGCGTCGGCGTCGCTCACCCGGCGCCCGTCGAGCCAGGCGCCGCCCCGGGCCGCCGCG
>DAOUDA010000114.1:0-3924 GCA_034431835.1 Chloroflexaceae bacterium
CGGGAGGCGGCGCCGTTCTGGCCAGCGTGGGGGCGGCCGGCTCGCCGGGACGCTGGAAGAGGCTGGCCCGCGTGGGCCGCGCGGCGATGGGCGTGGGCACAATGTCGTCATCGCCGCCCTGGGGCGGAGGGGTGAAGGGCAGATCGGCGTCGGCCAGGGCCGGGTGGGGCGCGGCGCGCCCGGCGGCGGAACGGCGCGGCACGCTCCACAGCAGTTCCCAGAAGGCACTGAGGCGGGTATACATCCCTCCCAGCAACTCGCGCAACGTCAGGTCAAAGGTCAGCAGCACCCCGGCAAGGCCGAGCACCAGGCTCACCAGCACCCCCGCCGGGCGCCCGATACCGCGGTCCAGCCCCTCGACCACCCAGAAGCCGAACCAGCCCCCGCCCTCGTAGCCCCGCTCAACCAGGGCCCGGGCGTGGGCCGGAAACTCCAGCAGCGCCAGCACCGCCAGGACGATCATCCCGATGCCGGCGAAAGTTGCCCCGCTGAGTTTCGCGTCGCGGAACTGCTCCTGAATAAGGATCGCCAGGCCCAGCAGGCCGAGGGTGACCGGCACCACAATCGCCCCATTGCCGAAGGCCCGTCGCACCGCCTCGACATACAGCGCGCCGACCCCGCCCGCCACCCCGGTAACGAAAAAAATGATCGTCACCGCGGCCACGGTGATCAGCGTCAGGGCGAAGAGGTCACGCTGATGTTCCGGGCGCAGGCTGATGAGGGGCTTCGGCGCGACCCGCGCCCCCCGGCGCCCGTTGCGCCCCTTGCTCGCCGTGGCCCGGCTGCGTGATCCTTTGTTATTGGCCCTGGCCATAGTTTCGCTGCGCGGCCTTGCTGGGGCAAGTAACTTTCGCCCTGCTACCGGGAGTACCGGAAGGCGGCCCATGGGCGCCAACCCGGGCAGGAACAAGGGCGTCCTGGCGCTGATTATAGCACATCTGCGCGAGCAGGGGCGACCCCGAGCGCCCGCGCCCCCAGCGAGGAGTATGCTTGCCCCGCGACTTCACGCAGGATCTAAAAAATTCGCCAGCTCCATTGACAATTTTTGAAATAAGCTGTAAAATTACTCCGTCAATATCAATTTATAACATTCAAAATGGCGATAATAATCAGTGAACTGTAGCGCAACGGCAAGGCGCGTTGCCCATCGCCTTGACGGCCCGCCCTTCACCTCGACCCCTCCATACCTCCACCCCTCCACACGATCCGTCGGTACAACCGTCGAGGTGAGGAGGTGAAGGTCAGCCCGTCAAGCGCGTTTGAAACATGCCTGCGGATTTCTTCCGGCTGGAACAGGAGCAAGCGATGCACCGTCTCATTACGCGCGATCCGGTCAGCGGCGGCGAACTGATCGTCACGCGCCTGGAGTGCCCGCAGAGCGGGATCATCATCGAGGGGCAGTTCAGCCTGGGCTGGATCGGTCGGCTCACTGCGGAACAACTCGATTTTGTCGAGCGTATGGTCAAGAACCGCGGCAACATCCAGAAGCTCGCCGCCGAACTGGACATCGCCTACAACACTGCCCGTGCCCGCCTCGACGAGATCGTCGGCGCCCTGGGCGGCGCGCCCGAAGGCAATGGGCGCGCCGACCGCCGCCAGATCCTCGACCGCCTCGCCGCCCGCGAGATCAGCGTCGAGGAGGCAATGAAGCTGTTGAAGGGCGCATAGTGGATTTTGGATTTTGGATTGGGCGCGGCGTGTCTTGACACGGTCGGGGTTGTGCTGGTGGCCCGAAATGGCGCTGGCTTCCGCCCTGCGGCGGAAAGGCATGGCTATGTTGACCAGTGACGAGCGTGAACGCATCCTGAAGCTGCTCGAGGTGGGCCAGATCTCGGCCGACGAGGCGGCCCAGTTGCTCGACGCCCTGGCCGAGGACCGCCGCGCCGCCGGGCGCGCCCACTCGCGCCTGGTGCGCATCCGGGTCAGCGATCTGCACACGGGCCGCCTGAAGGCCAATGTCACCGTCCCCGTGGGGCTGGTGAACGTCGGCCTGCGCCTGGGCGCGCGGCTCGCGCCGCAACTCAGCGGCTCGGCGCTAGAGGATCTGCTGCGCGCCATCCAGCGCGGCAACCCCGGGCGGCTGCTGGAGTGGCAGGACCTCGAAGAGGGCGAGCGTATCGAACTGCTGGTGGAATAGGGCGCTGAGGGCACTGAGGGCGCTGAGGGCGCTGAGGGCACTGAGGGCGCTGAGGGCGCTGAGGGCGCTGAGGGCGCTGAGCGGGTCAATCGTTTCGAGAAACGCGATGGGCGTTTACCCCGGAGGAGCATATCAATGACCGAACAGCGTTTTCCCGCCGGCCCGGAACCGCGGGTGCGGATCGGCGCGGTGCAGGGCGATCTGCGGGTCGAAGCCTGGGACGAGGACGCCATCCTGGTGCGCGCCGCCGCGCCAGGCGAGGTCTATCAGGAGAACGATGAGGTGGTGATTGACCGCGCCGGCGATCTGCTGATCCGCGCCCCGGCCCGCGCCGCCGTCAACCTCGAGGTCTGCCACGGCGACGCGACCCTCACCGGCGTGCGCCAGGCGGCCATGGTCCGCGTGCATGGCGATCTGCGCGTCACGGCGCTTCATACGGCGCAGGTTGAACAGGTGGGCGGCGACACGCGCGTCGCCGCTCTGGTCGAACGCTTCAGCGCCGCCAGCATCGGCGGCGACCTGAAGGTCAGCGCCGCCTCGGACGCGACGGTCGCCGTGGGCAGCGTCAGCGGCGATCTCGAGCTTGACGGCGCCCTGGGCGCGCTGCAGGTGGGCCAGGTGGGCGGTGACGCCGACCTCGACGGCGCCTGCGCGCGGGTTGATCTGGGCAATATCGGCGGCGACCTGAGTCTGGCCCAGGTCAATCACCTCAAGGTCGGTTCGGTGGGCGGCGATCTGGACGTCGAACGGGCCCTCGGCCAGGTCGAGGTCGGCAACGTCGGCGGCGACGCCGACCTGGCATCACTCGAGGGCACGCTGGCCCTGGCCAATGTCGGCGGCGATCTCACCCTGCGCGCCAGCTTCGCCCCGAACAACCGGACCCGCACGCTGGTGAGCGGTGATGCCCGGGTGACCTTGACGGGCGAGCCGGACCTTACCCTGACCGCCGTGGTGGGCGGCGACATCCGCGGGGTGGCGGTCGGCGCGGGGGATGGGCGCAAGCGCCTCAATCTGCGCTACGGCACGGGCAACGCCAGCCTCGATCTGACCGTCAGCGGCGATCTGCGCATTCAGGCCCCCCGCGCCGACAGCCGCAGTTCGCGCGTTGAGAGCGGCTTCGGCGCGGAGTTCGAGCGCGACTGGGCCGAGTTCGGGCGCGACCTGGGCGAACTGGGCCGCGAACTCGGGCGGATCGGCAGCGAGATCGGCGCCGAAATCGCCGCGGCGCTCTCCCGCGAAGGAGGGATCGGCGGCGCGGCCTGGGCCGACGATCTCGCCCGCGAGGTTGAAGCCCGGGCCCGTGAGTTGCAGCGGCGCGCCGAGCAACACGCCCGCGCCGTGGAAGAGCGCGCCCGGCGCGCCGAGCAACAGGCCCGCGTGCGGGTCAAAATCAACGAGCGCGAGTGGCAGTTCGACCCTCAGCGCCTCGAGCGGATCAAGGAGCAGGCCCGGCGCGCCGCCGCCGAAGGGCTGGCCGGGGCCCTCGAGGCCGTGGAGCGCGCCCTCAGCCGCCTGCGCGTCCCGCCCGACGCTCCCGCGCCTCCTGGCGCCCCGCCCCCGCCTCCGCCGGCCCAGCCGCCCGCCACCGGGCAGACCACTCGCATCGAGACGCCGCCGGAACGGGCCGCGCCCGGCGACATCGAACGCGAACGTGAGGCCATCCTGCGCATGGTCGCCGAGGGGCGCATCTCGCCCGAAGAGGGCGACCTGCTGCTGGAAGCCCTTGGATGAGGGCGGGGTGAGGCGCTTCTGCTTTCAGAGGAGGCGCGGGGGGGGGGGGCCCCCCC
>DAOUDA010000115.1:0-3079 GCA_034431835.1 Chloroflexaceae bacterium
ATCCCTGCCGCCGGGTGAGCGCCAGCCTCCCCGGCGCCCGGGGACAGGGCACGGGGAAACCCGCTTTCCCCCTATCCCTGCCGCCGGGTGACTGACAGGGCTGCGCCGTCCCAGCGAAGCGGCATTTTGCGACTTTTCATCACTCATGAAGAAACGTATAATGAGTTGACCTCAACGGGTGCAAGCCCGGCGCGCGCTGACAAGGACGTCACGAAAGGGGGCAGCGATGCTGGAAGCCGAATCCTCCCCGGTTCTCGAGCCGGGTGACGCGGAGGCTCCGATGGTTCAGCGGCGACTGGTGACGACGCTGACGCGCGCGGTGCTGTTCGGCGCAGGCCTGTTTGTGTTTATCCTGGCCCTCGAGTCGTTGAAACGCGGGGCCGGGGCCTACGGTTCGCTGGCCTCGGGCCTCTTTCGGGTCGAATCGCCGGCCGGGGCGCTGGGTCTGGGCTGGTTGCTGGCCTACCTCTTCCTCAGCGGCTCGCCGGTAGCGGCGCTCGCCGTCTCGCTGTTCGCCGCTGGCTCGCTCGATGCGCCGCAAACCCTGATGATGATCACCGGCTCGCGTCTGGGCGCCTCGCTGGTCGTGCTGGTGACCGGCCTGATCTACGCCGCGCGCGGACGGCACAGCACCGAGGGCGTAGCCGTGGGGGTGCTGTCCCTGCTCACGACGGCGGTGATTTACCTGCCGGCGATGGCGCTGGCCTATATGCTCGTGGCAGGCGAGTTCATCACCATGCCAGCAATCAGCGCCACGGCGCCGCTGACATCGCTGCTCGACCCGATCATCGATCCGATTGCCGGGGTGATGATCGAGCATATTTCACCCCTGGGCCTGATCGGCACGGGCGTGCTCCTCCTGATGGGCGCGTTTACCCTGCTCGACCGGGCCCTGCCAACCATCCATCACGAGAGTCGCGCCCTGGGGCGCGTCGAACGGCTCTCTGGCAGCCCTCCGGCCATGTTTCTCCTGGGCGCCGGCATCACCAGTGTGACGCTGTCGGTCTCGGTCTCGGTGTCGGCGCTGGTGCCGCTCGCCGCGCGCGGAGTGGTGCGGCGCGAGCGCGTGGTGCCCTACATTATGGGCGCCAACATTACCACCTTCGTGGATACGCTGGTGGCCGCGCTGATCGTGGCCGGCTCCGCCGCGTTCGCCATCGTGCTGATCGAGATGGTCTGCGTTGCTTTCTTCTCGCTGCTGGCGCTCGCCTTGTTCTACCATCCCCTGGAACGCTCGTTGTTGCGCCTGCAACAGGTGATCATGCACAATCATCGAGCCACCGCCGCGTTCGCCGCCGTGCTGGTGCTGGTTCCACTGGGGTTGCTGCTGCTCTGGCGCTGAGGGCCGGGCGAGGCGCCGCCCCGCGCGCGGCTCGCGGCATGAGGTCAATCGCCACGTTGACTTGCGGGTCGTTCTCGATAGGAAAGCGCCACCATTCAACATCGAGGACCTTGTCGGGAAGAATGCCTCGGCCTTCGATCAGCGTGCCATCGGGCAACCGATAGCTCACCGTCGCCAGCAGCAGGCGCGATCCATCGGCGTAGTCGTAACTGTAGAGGTTCTCGGTATTGCCGGCGCTGGGCGTGCCAACGACCCTGGCGCGACCCAGGGCCTGCAGGCCGCCGGCGAACATCTCGGCGGCGCTGGCGGTGTCGTGGCCGATGAGCACCACGAGAGGCACGCGCTCGATGCCAGCGATGGTCTTCCCGGCGGGAACCTTCTGTTCCTCATTGACGCTCCGGCCTCGGGTGCTGCCGATGCTGCCCCCATCCTGAAACAGGGCCACCGTCTGGAGCATCAGATGGACGTAACCGCCCGAGTTGGCGCGCACATCGAGGATCAGCCCATCGAGCGGCCCGTTTGCCAGGAGTTGCTCGACCCCGGCGCGCACCTTCTCGTCAACCCCTTCCACGTAGAAACTGGGGATCTCGATGTAGCCGATGTTCCGGCCCGGGAGCGTGGTGACGCGCACCTGATTGAAGGCATCGGCATTGATCACCTCGCGCCACACCTCGACCTCACGGGGCACTTGCTGACCCGTGCGCACCGTCAGGCGCACCCGGGTGCCCGGCGCGCCGCGCACGGCGCCGATTGGCCCGTCGGGGCCGAAGGCGGCGGTGTCGGTGAAGGGAATGCCGTTGACGGCCAGGATAATGTCTCGCGGGAGGAGGCCCGCCCGCGCCGCAGGACCATCGGGGGCCAGGGCGGTGATCAGCCCACCCTCCTCGACCTCGCGGATCTGCGCGCCAATGCCGCCGTAGCGGTACTCGCCGCGGTACTCGGCCTCCTGCGCGGCAACCTCCTGGGGTGACTCGAAGCGCGAGTGTTCATCGTCGAGCAGGCCGATCAATTCACGCATCAGGGCATAGAACGTTTCGGGATCGGCGGCGGCGGCGACCCGGGGCGCGAACTCGACCCGCGCCTGCTCCCAGTCTACTCCGCGGTAGTCCTCGTACACATACGTATCACGCACCGTGGTCCAGACCTGCTCGAAGATCTCGTTACGCAACTCGGCGGGGACGGGCGCCAGGGTCGGGGTGGGATCGAGCGGAACGGGGGTGGGAATGGGCGGCGCAGGGGTCGGGCTGGCCGTCGGGGTCGGGGTACGGGTTGCCGTCGTGGACGGGGTGGCGCTGGCCGCCGCCGAGGGCGACGCGGCAACGCCAGCCTCCGCGGCCGGCGTGGGTTCTCGCGCCGGCGTTCCGGGCAACCAGGCGCACCCGGCGATCAGCAAAGCGGCGAGCAGGGCGATGATCTGGCGAGAGCGGCAAGACATTCCGATGTTCTTGATAATGACTGTGGGAAACCAGGTTTCTCCGCGCCCCTGCCTGTGGGAGGGTGTTGAGGTCCAGGTTAGCGAACTGGTATCATCATACCACCGCGCCGCGACGAGCGACATGCAATTTGACTCGCCCGTAGCGACCTGCTATAATCAAAGTTGTCGCGCCGAAGTGGCGGAATGGCAGACGCGGCGGTCTCAAAAACCGCTGGGGGCAACCCCGTGTGGGTTCGAGTCCCACCTTCGGCACCATCCGCCAGGGCAGGTGCACCAGCAATCGGGGCGTGGCTCAGCCTGGT
>DAOUDA010000116.1:0-17459 GCA_034431835.1 Chloroflexaceae bacterium
GGGCAACCCTCGACCGCCTGGCGCGCCCCGCGGCCGAAGCGGCTCTCGAACGGGCCCTCCGGCGCCTGCGGCCCGACGTGGTGCATCTGCACAACCTCCACGGCGGCATCGGAGCGGGATGGTCGCCGCGCCTGCTGGCCGTGGCCGGGCGGCACGCCCCGGTGGTCTGGACGCTCCACGATATGTGGCCGTTGACGGGCCGCTGCGCATACAGCTATGCCTGTGAACGTTTCTTGAGCGGGTGCAATGCCGCCTGTCCCACCGCCCGCGCCTATCCCGCCCTGCCGCCGCACCTGGTGGGGCCGGCCTGGGAGGAGCGGCGGTCGCTGGTGGCCGCCGCGCCGCGCCTGGCGGCGGTGGCGCCCTCGCGCTGGATGGCCGCCCTGGCCCGGCGCGGCCTCTGGGCCGGGCGCCGGGTCGAGCACATCCCCAACGGCCTGCCTCTGGACCAGTGGCGGCCCCTGCCCCGCGCCGTCGCCCGGCGCGCCCTGGGTCTGCCCGCCAACGGCCCCGTGGCCTTGCTGGCGATGCCCGACCTGCGTGATCCCCGCAAGGGCGCCGATCTGTTGTCCGCCCTGGGCGCCGGTCTGCCGGCCGGACTGACCCTCCTGACCATGGGCGCCGGCAGCCCGCCCCTGCGTGCGCCGGGGGTGCGCGTCGTTCCCCTGGGCTTCGTGCCGGCTGCGGAGCGCCAGGCGACGATCTACAGCGCCGCCGACCTGCTCATCCACGCCGCGCCCCAGGACAACGCCCCCCTGACCGTCCAGGAAGCCCTGGCCTGCGGCGCCCCCGTGGCGGCCCTGCCCGTGGGCGGCCTGCCCGAGTTGGTGCGACCGGGCCAGACGGGCTGGCTGGCCGCCACCCCCGATGCCGCCGGGTTAGCCGCCGCCGTCGCCGAGGCTCTGGCCGCCATCGCCGCCGGCGTCGATCTCCGCGAGCCTTGCCGCGCGGCGGCCGAGCGCGAATATAGCTTAGAATTGATGGTCGAGCACCATCTGGCGCTGTATCGGGAGATTGGCAATGCTTGAGGCGAACATGGCCCGTTGAAGCGGTATGGGGAAACCAGGTTTCCCCATACCCCGGCTCACCTGATGCGCCATAGCCGATCCACAATGTCAAATGTCTTATCAGGACGCCATATACTGCAATCCAAAATCCAAAATTCAAAATCCAAAATCCAAAATCCGAAATGGCATCAAGATGGAACTTCTTCCCCTGGCCCATACGGCGCCCGCCTGGGCGGCCTACGCCCCGCCAGAGCCGCTCCCGCCGCCCCAGGTGCGCGATCCGGCGCGTCCGCTGGTGAGCATCGTCACTCCCTCACTCAACCAGGGGCGCTACCTCGAAGCCACCCTGCGCAGCGTCCTCGAACAGGACTATCCCAACCTCGAGTACTGGGTCATTGACGGCGGGAGCCAGGACGGGACCCTGGCCGTGCTGCGCGCCTTCGCTACTGACCCGCGGCTCCACTGGCTCAGCGAGCCCGACCGAGGCCAGTCCGACGCGATCAACAAAGGTTGGGCCAGGTCGCGGGGGGAGGTGCTGGCCTGGCTAAACGCCGACGACACCTACTTCCCCGGCGCCATCGCCGCGCAGGTGGCCGCGCTGCTGGCCGATCCACGCGCTGGCGCGGTCTACGGCGACGCCTGCTACACCGACGCCGCCGGGCGGCCCCTCGCGCGCATCGCCGGGCGGCCCTTCTCGCCCGGGGCCGTGCTGCGGCTCGAGATCCCCGTGCAGCCCACCGTCTTTCTTCGGCGCGATCTGGTGGCCCGCGTGGGCCCCCTGCGCCTCGAACGGCGTTACAGCATGGACAGCGACTACTGGGCCCGCGCCATCCGCTACGCCCCCTTTCGCCGGACCGGCCATCTGGTCGCCACCTATCGGCTCCATCCCGAATCGAAGACCGTGGCCCAGGGAAGCGGCTTCTACGCCGAGTGGCTGACAATTGCCGAGCAGTACTTCGCCGGAGCGCCGCCCGCGCTGCGCGCCTCCCGGCCCGCTGTGCTCGCCGACATCTACGCCGCCATGGCCAACCTGGAAGCCGGAAGCGGGCGCCTCGCCCCCGCGGCGCGTTACGCCGCCTATGCCTGGACCCTGGCCGGCCCGCGCCCGCGGCTGCTCAAACTGCCCCTGGTGCTGCTCGATCGCGCCCTGGGTCTGCGGCTGGCCATGCGCGCCACCGCCCTCTGGGGGCGCCTGAGCCTGAGATGAGCCTGGGCGCTACAAGCGTCACCTCCAGCAGGCTACAACGGTACAAGGGCAGAACGATCGCTCTGCCCCGACCAACCCCTGCGGGAGGCACGTATGGCTGGCTTGCATCTGGCGCGGGCGTGGATCATCGCCGCGCTCCTGGTCGCCTCGGCGCTGTTCGCCCACGCTCCGGCCCAATCCGGTACAGCAATTGTCCTGATCAACGAGTTTATGCCCGCCCCCGGCAGCGGTCGCGAATGGGCCGAACTGATCAATCTGGGTGACCTGCCCGCCGACGTGGGCGGCTGGCGCATTGATGACGATCTGCCGGGAAACAGCGGCCAGGCCCTGATCCCCGCGGGGACGCTGATCCCCCCCGGCGGTCTCTTCGTCATCGAGTGGAACACCAGCTTTCTGAACAACACCGGCGATACGATACAGTTGATCAACCCCGCCGGGCACACGGTTGACGCGCACACCTACGGGAACGCCAGCGTCGATCTCAGCCTGGCGCGCCAACCCGATGGCGCGCCAGCATGGGTCTGGGGGCCGCCAACCCGCGGCAGCTTCAATGCGCCGCTACCCGATCGTCCCACGACCACCCCGACCGAGAGCGGTATTACTACGCCCACCGCCACCGCGCCCGCGCCCGATGACGCCACGGGCACTCCCACTACTGCGGACCCGACCCCAGCAGAGCCGCCCACGGCAACGGCGAGTGCAACGCCTACGACTACCCTCGAGCCGACCCGCACCCCCTCGCCTATCCCCACGCCTACGCCGAGCGCCACGGCCACCCCGCTGATTGAAGCGGGCGCCGTGCTGATCAACGAAATCGCTCCCGGCGCCGATCCCGAATGGATCGAACTGTACAACCCCGGAACTCAGACGGTACCACTCATTGGCTGGCAACTCGAACGCCTCTCCAGCGGCCAGCCGGTGAGCCGCGCCCTGCCCCATCTGACCCTCGCCCCCGGCGAGTATGCGGTGATCACCCTGACGCGGGGCACGCTTCCCAACGGCGGGGCCGGCCTGACCCTGCGCGGTGCGACCGGTGTGGCCGTGGATGGGCCGATTGTCTACCCCGCGCTGGAAGGCGAGGCCGTCTACGCCCGCGCGGGTGATGGCGCCGCGACCTGGAGCGTAGATTACCCGCCATCGCCGGGCGCGCCAAACCTGCCGCCGGTCCCGTCGCCGACGCGCGTACCATCGCCCACGCTGGAGCCGTCGCCCACCCGCACGCCGTCACCAACGGCTGAACCCTCACCCACCCGCACCCCCTCGCCCACGCGCACGCCCTCGCCTACCGTCGAGCCGTCGCCCACGCGCACGCCGTCACCAACGGCTGAACCCTCGCCCACCCGCACGCCTTCGCCCACCCGCACCCCCTCGCCGGTCGTGGAACCCTCGCCCACCCGCACGCCCTCGCCCACCCGCACGCCCTCACCCACCCGCACGCCCTCGCCCACCCGCACCCCCTCACCCACCCGCACTCCGGCCCCGTCCGCCGCGAGCGCCGGCCCTGTGCGCCCTGGAACACTGCTGATCAACGAGGTGCTTCCGGCGCCCAAAGATGCGTACACCCGCGAGTGGGTCGAACTGTTCAACCCCGGTCAGGAAAGCGTGGATACCACGGGATGGCGCCTGGACGACGCCAACGACGGCGGGGCGCAGGCCGTGGGCGCGCATCTGGTAGCCCCTGGCGCCTATCTCCTGGTGGAGCTCGAGCGGGCGATCCTCAATAACAGCGGCGACACGGTGCGCCTGCTGGGTCCCACGGGCGAGGTGATCGACGCCCATCGTTTCGGCCCGACACTGGCGGACCGCAGTCATGGACGCGACCCGCTCACCGGCGCGTGGCGCCTTGAGCCGCATCCTTCGCCCGGCGCTCCCAACCCTTCGGCGGGAGGAGAGCAGACAGGGGAGGCGCGGGGCGCCCCGTCCCGCAACAACCCCTCCGCTTCGGGCACGGCCAACCCCGCGCGCCGCGGACCGGCCACTGGAGCAACCGAGGAGCCCCCCCCCGACAACGCGGACATCGCCCGGGAGATCCCGGCGCCGGTTGAGGCGGGCACGCCAGGCCCACGAACGGCGCCGACCTATACCGGCGTGGCCGGCACACGCTACCATCTGCCAACCACCCTGCCGGCGCCTACCCGGGCCGCGCCTGCCGAAACGCCCCGAGCCGAACCAGCGCCGGCGCCGCCGCGGGCGCACCCCGGCCTTGCTATTGGCGGGCTGGCGTTGATGATTGTTGCCTGTGCGCTCCTCGTTGCCGAACGTAAACCGTCGATCGACCGGACGGATCAAGACGGTATGTTATAATCTCGTGATAAGGTGCCCGTGTGCGTAGCCGGGCCGCACCGACGCGGCCGCATTGCCCGGTGAGCAGGAAAGGAGTTCGACGATGGCTGATCTGCACAGCCTGATCCGGGAACGCCTGGAACAGAACCGCTGGGGTATGCTCACCAATCAGGGCTATGTGCTGGGATTCGATCTGGGCAGTTACGGCCTGCGCGCCGCGCTGGCGGATCTCCAGCATCGGACGTTCACCTCGGTGCACACGGCTCTTCCGAACGAATCGCCCGACCAGGTGGTTGAGCGGGCGATCGGGCTGGGCCAGGCGCTGCTCCAGCAGAGCGACGTGACCGCAGAGCGCCTCGTGCGCGTCGGGGTGGGTTTTTGCGGCCCTGTGGATATGCGCTACGGCACGGTACGCCTGTCGCCGCGCATGCCGGGCTGGGAAAATTATCCGCTCCAGGAGCGTTTCGAGCAGGCCTTCGACACGGTAACGCTCATTGACAACGACGCCAACCTCATCGCCCTCGGTGAGGCCACCTTCGGCGTCGCCAGGGGCCATCAGCACGTCTTCTACATGCACCTGAGCAGCGGCGTCGGCGGCGGCCTTGTGTTGAACGGGCGCCTCTACCACGGCGCCACCTCCACCGCGGGCGAGATCGGCCATGCTGTGGTGGGCCAGGGCTGGGACGGCACCGGCCGCCCCGAGACGCTCGAGGAGCGGGTCTCGATCGCGGGGCTGCTGCGCTGCGCCAGCCGCTATGGTCTCGAAACCACCGACCTCGAACAGATCTTCGGCCCCCACCCCGCGGCACAGCGCGTGGTCCACGAAACGGTTGACCTGCTGGCCGTCCGCTGCGCGCAGATTGTCGCCCTGATTGACCCGGAGATGATCGTCCTGGGCGGCATCGTGGTACGCATCGGCGGCGATCCCTTCGTTCAGGCCATCGGGTCGCGGCTCAACGATTTCATTGCCCCCCAGTTCGCGCGCCCCCTGCCGGTGGTGGCCTCGATCCTTGGACCTGAGAGCGTCACCGTCGGCGCGGTGGCCCTGGCGCTTGATAGTCTGTCGGATTGAGGCCCGATCAAGCTGTAGAGAAAAGAACGGAGGCGTGGAGATGAAACTGTGGGTCCATTCTTCCACCTCCACACCTCCATACCTCGACACCTCCACACCTCCACGCCTCCACGCCTCCACGCCTCCCCATCCCACGTGACCCCGGGGGCGCCCGGGGCGTCGTTATCAACAACGACGCGGTTGCGGGCCAGGCTCTCCCCTGCGGGCAGGAGCGCAGGCAAACCCGCTCATCTGACTTCCCGCCAGGTGGCGTGGGGCGCCCTGGCGCCCCGTTGGGGCGAAAGGTCTTTTGCCCCCAACCGGCAGGCGCGCGGGGCAACCCGGTTGCCCGCCCGGCGGCGTCAGGGACAAAAGATTTTTCGCCCGACCGGCAGGGGCGTGGGGCAACCCGGTTGCCCCGTTTCCCGCCCGGTGGTCTGGGAACGTCGCTCTTCCCCCTCCCTCTCCACCTTCGGTGGAGAGGGAGGGGGTCAGGGGGAGGGTGAGGAACAGGAGCAGGTGTGTGACCGGCGAGAAGCTTGCAATTCTCTCCGAAGGGGTCGAGCTCGATTTTGGCAACGGCGCCGGGATCTTCGATCAGCACTACCAGGTGCCGGAGGGGACCATCCTGGGCATGATCGGCCCCTCGGGCTGCGGCAAGACCACCACCTGCCGGGTGGCCCTGGGCCTGCTGCTCCCCCAGAAGGGACGCATCACCACCCTGGGCCGCAATCCGGCCGAGTTTCGCGCCGCCGATCGCGAACGGATCGGCTATATCCCCCAGCAGTTCGTGCTCTACCCCCGGCTGAGCGTGGCCGAGAATGCGGCCTTCGTCGCCTCGCTCTACGGTATGCCTACCCGCCGGGTGCGCGCCCGGCTCGACGAGTTGCTGGCCTTCGTGGACCTGACCGATGCCCGCCAT
This sequence comes from Chloroflexaceae bacterium, assembly GCA_034431835.1. GTDB lineage: Bacteria > Chloroflexota > Chloroflexia > Chloroflexales > Chloroflexaceae > JACAEO01. Next base: position 6,471 of record DAOUDA010000116.1, read on the forward strand.
CGCCTGGCCCAGAACCTCTCCGGCGGTATGCAGCGTCGCCTGATGCTCGCCGGGGCGCTGATGCACGACCCGGTGCTGCTCTTCGCCGACGAGCCCACCGCCGGCATCGACCCCGTGCTCCGCGCCCGCTTCTGGGAGTACTTCCGCCAGCTCCGCGATCAGGGGCGCACCCTGGTGGTTACCACCCAGGTGGTCAGTGAGGCGATCTACTGCGATTACGTTGCCGTGATGCGCAAGGGGCGCATCCTGGCCGTGGATACGCCCGAGAACCTGCGGCGCATGGCCCTCGGCGGCGAGATCATTGACCTGACCTTGAAGAACCCCGAAGAGGTGCACCGCGCCCTGGAGGTGCTCAGACGCTGGAAGGACGTGGTGCGGGCGGCCCATCGCTCGCCGAACCCCGACGCCGAGGCCGATATTCACGTCGTGGTCGAGGACGCTCGCGAATGGCTGCCCGAGGTGCTGAACCGCCTGGAGAACCAGAAACCGCGCATCAATGTTGAAAGCGCCGCGCCGGTTGAGGTCAGCTACGACGAGGTGTTCATAAAAATCATGGAAATGGACCAGCGCGCGCAGGAGGCTCGCCATGGCTGACGCGCCGCTCATCGAGAAGACCGCGCCCGCGGAGACCGCGCACGGCGGCGTGCCGGCCTGGCGCCGCTGGCTGATCCGCGCGCGGGCCTACTTCCTCAAGGAAGTCAACGAGATCCGCCGCCAGCCCCTGCTGATCCTGAGCCTGATCGTCGGGCCGCTGCTGGTGCTCATCCTCTTCGGCGCGACCTACGTCAACAGCACCCCCCGCGTGCGCACCGCCGTGGTCCTGCCGCCGGGCGGCGCGCCAGGCATCAGCGAGGAACAGATCCGCGAGGTGATCGGGCTGAACTTCGACCTGCGGGCGATCACCACCGACCGGGCCGGCGCCGAGGCCCAACTGGCCGCCGGCGACCTCGACCTGGTGCAGATTATCCCCGAGAACGCCGCCACTGCCCTGCAGGAGGGCGTCAGTCCGCAGATCGAGTTTATCTCGAACGCGATCAACCCCCTGGTCGAGGGCTGGATCCAGTACCTGGCCTACGCCGAGGTGAACGAGATCAACAAGGCCATCCTGCGCGCCACGGCTGCCCAGGCCCAGCAGGAAGCCTCCTCCATTCGCGTGCGCGTGGTGGATGCCGAGGGCAAGGTGACCGAGTTGGAACGGGGGGTGTTGGAGGCGCGCGCCGAGGCCGCCCGGCGCGACATCGGCGAGATCCGCGCCACCCTGGAGGCCCTGGAGCAGGTGCTGCCCTCGCAGGAGTTTCTGGCCGCCCAGGGCGGAGAAAGCGCCCAACTCCGCCCGACCATCGAGCGTCTGAAGACGAACCTTGACCGCATTGACCGGGCCATCGCCGACAATAAGCTCGCCGAGGCGCTGGCGGAGATTGCGGCGGCGAAGAATGATCTGCAAACGCTGAACGGCAGCCTGGAGATATTCGTCAACACGCCCCCGGAGCGCCTGGTCTCGCCGGTGACCCAGAGCTACCGCAACGTGCGCGGCGGCGCCTACCCCGCCGTGGTCTACTACGCGCCGGGGGTGCTGGCGCTGCTGGTGCAGCATACCGCGGTGACGCTCGGCGCCCTGGCCCTGGTGCGCGAGCGGCTCATGGGCGCCTTCGAGGTCTTCCGCGTCGCCCCGGTGAACCTGACCCAGTTGATCGTCGGCAAGTACCTGGGCTACACCGTCTTCATCGGCCTGGCGACCCTGGCGCTGATCGTGGCCATGACCCTCCTGGGCGTGCCGCTGCTGGGCAACTGGCTGCTCTTTGCTGCGCTGATCCTGCTCCTCATTGTCGCCTCCCTGGGGGTCGGCTTCCTGATCTCGGCCCTCTCCGGCTCCGACAGCCAGGCCATTCAACTGGCCATGATCTCCCTGTTGCTCTCCATCTTCTTCAGCGGCTTCTTCATCGCCCTGGACAGCTTCGCCTGGCCCGCCCTGGTGGTGGCCTACGCCATCCCCATGACCCACGGCCTCGCCGGGTTCCAGGACGTGATGCTGCGCGGCATCGCCCCCAACCTCTGGACGTGGATCGGCCTCGGCCTGATCGCGGTGATGACCTTTGCCCTCGTCGTACTCATCACCCGACGGCAGTTGCTTAAGGCGTAATGAATTGGTTGCGCCCCCGCAACTCCAGGTGATCGCGCTGACACTCGATCTGGCGCTTGACATGTGCTATCCTATAGCCAGACGTAGCCGGTAGTCTCTGATGGTAGAGGCGAAAGGGACATTGGTCCCCCCCGGCTACGCCCCTTTTTTGGGCCGAAACGCCGGACGGATCGCCTGATCCGCCCGGCGTTTTTTGTTTGATCTCTAAGCCGATAACGGAACTTCGTCTCGGCGGGGGTTGCACGGGCCTGCGGCCCCCAGGATTTCCCGTTCCGGCGCAGCGAAGCGCCTTGCCGCACCGGAACGGGGCTTTCGGAGGGCGGAGGAGGGTTGCGGGGAGGCGGCGCTTCCCCGCAACCTCCAACGATCTGTCACCTCAGGAAGAGGAAATACACCACGCCCAATCCGCAATCCAAAATCAAAAATCCGCAATCAATTGGCTTCGTACCGCTCAAAGGCCAGGCCATAGCTGCGCGCCGGCACATCACCCAGGGCCGCGGGCCACTGCCCGGTGAGGGCGCGGACGATCTTGCCCACGTGCTCGTGGCTGTTCTCGATGAAAATGGTGTAACGCTGTTGAATGCCCGCCGCCACCGTGCCCGCCAGGTAGAGACCCGGCACATTCGTCTCCATGGTCTCCGGGTCGAAGACCGGGACGCGGTTGGCTCCCCGCAGGTCCACTCCCGCCTGATCGAGCAGGCGCTGATCGCCGCGAAAGCCGGTGGCGAGCAGCACAAAGTCTGTCTCGTGAACGATGGTCGGCCCGTCTACCGGCCGCCCATCTGCGGTGCGCGCCAGTTCGACATACCCCGGGTGAATTGCCAGGGGCGCGGTCTCGGGAAGAAAGGCGATGGTTCCGGCCTCGATCTGCGCCTCCAGATCCGGGAGGAGCCAGTGCTTGATGCGCCGTTCGTCGAAGCGGGCGCGGCGGTAGCTGATGGTCACCCGCGCCCCGGCGCGCCAGCAGCGCAGCGCCGCCTCCGCCGCCGAGTTCTTGCCGCCGACGATCAGCAGACGGCGCCGGAAGTAGTCGTGGGGGTCGCGGAAGTAGTGCGAGACGTGCGCTAAATCCTCGCCGGGGATGTTCAGCCGGTTCGGGTAGTGCATGTCGCCAATGGCCAGGGCCACCCGCCGCGCCCGGTAGCGCCGCTCACCGGCAAGCGGCGCGGTGATCAGGGTGAAGCCCTCGGCGTCCCGGCTCAGGCTGGTAACCGGCTCGTAGGTACGGATCGGCAGATCGAACTGCTCGACGACCGCCCGCAGGTAGGCCAGGTACTCCTCGCCGGTGATGCGGTTCTGGTGGTTGTTGGGAATGGGTATGCCGGCGATGGCCAGACGCTCGGTGGTGCTGAAAAAGGTCGTATTACGCGGCCACCAGGTCATGGTGTGGCCGATCTGCCCGGCGTCGAGGTGCAGGTATGCTACCCCTGCCCGCCGCAGACACACGGCCAGCTCGATGCCAATCGGCCCCGCGCCGATGATCGCCATCTCGTAGACCGGCATTTCCATCACCGTGATCCTTTGCATCACACTCTTGCTACCCCAACGCCTCGGCCACTTCCCTCAATGCGGCCTGCTCCGCCGCGGTGACGGCCCGGCCGCCAAGCCCGAACATGCCCCCATCGCTGGACGTCGAAGCCACGTGGGCCGCCAGGCCGTACACCCAGCGCCGGTAGGCAGGGGCCTCGGCGTTACCCGCGCGCGCCAGCGCCGCCCCGGCGCGCCGCAACAACGTCAGCATTTCACCGCGCTCGTGGGGCAGAATCGCCGCCGCGCCCGTACCAAGCTGGTTGCCAAAGCGCCCGCCAAACTCCGCGCCAATGGCCACTGCTATCGGGCCGCCGTCGGCCACGCTGCGACGCACCGCCCGCACCAGAGCGGTCATCTCCTGCGTATACTGCACCCGCCCTCCGCTCGCTGTCGCCACGTACATCCCCGCCGCGAACGGCGCCGTGCAGAGATCGGCCCATTCCTCCCGAGAGAAGCGCTCACGCATACGCAGGGTTGCCTCCTCTCTTACGCCAGGCGCTATAATGCGTGTGTACCACCCGCAGCACGGCAGGGTTTGGGAAGGTGGCGCCCTCCCAGAACTCTCTCCCTGGGCAGGGGCGTGGGGAAATCGGGTTTCGCCCTGCCGCTCCAACCGGCGTCAGGGCCGCCCTGGCCCGCCCCTCCGGCAGGGATCCAGGGAAACCCGGTTTCCCCGTATCCCTCCAACCGGCCGTGTTCACGGTGGTCCCCGTGCGGTTTCGTCGCACAAAGACAGGATAAACGAGGAGTTTCCTGGAAGGGCGCGGCCCTCCCCGACCACATTGGCGATAGATTTGAGGAACCTATGCAGCCCGAAGATCGTGCAGCTCTCCGCGAACTCATGACGACCCATCGCCAGGCTGCCCTGGGAACGGTGGACGCCGGCGCGCCGTTCGTGTCAATGGTGCTCTACGCCCTGGAATGGCGCGCCGAGGCGGGGCCGGCATTCGTCATCCACGTCAGCGGCCTGTCGGCCCATACCCGGCACATGCGCGCCGACCCGCGCGCCTCGTTGCTGGTGATGCAGCCTGATACCGGCGCCGACGATCCCCAGGCCCTCGCCCGCGTCACCATCCAGTGCCGGGCCATCCCGCTGGCCGCCGATGACCCGACCTATCCTGCCGCCCGTCTGGCCTATCTAACGCGCCTCCCCCAGCAGGAGTATCTGTTCAGCTTTCCCGATTTCACCCTCTTCCGCCTCGAACCCCAATCGGCGCGCTACATCGGCGGCTTTGCGCGGGCGTTCTCCTTGACCGCCGACCAGTTTGCCGCAATCCTCAGAACGGAGCCTTGAGCAGATCCTCGACGTGGAGAACGCTACGGAAGCCTCCTGGTTGGGGGCGAAGGGCTTTTCGCCCCAACATCCTCCACCGTCTGCCATGCCTCATCCGTGTGGGGCCGCACCCTCGTCCGTCTCGGGCGGCATCTCCCATGGATCGCGCGCCCACTTCTTGTAGATCGCCAGAATCGCGATGCTGAACAGAACGGCCAGGATCGCGATCCCCACCTGTAGGGGGCGCTCGGCCGACAGCGCCACCCGCAGCAGGATGGTCGCCAGCACAAAACTCGCCCCTCGAAACACCTGCTGGTAAGCGTCCGAGAGTTGCAGCGACAGCACCAGGATCAGGATGTCGGCCACGATCATGATCGCGAACAACGTCTGAAAGAAGGGCGTGGTCGGCGAGAGGGACGGCTGGGTCGTGGCTACCCCGGACAGGACGGCCCAGGCGTCGCGCACCCACTGGATCAGCGTGCTGCCCAGCAGCGCCGCGAAGACCAGGCTCAAAACGAAGGCAATTGCTTTCTTCCGTTCGATGAAGCGCGCCAGTACCGGACTGGGGGTGCGCAGCGCCTGCTGGTGCGCCGATGGCCACCCCGCCACCCAGTAAAATACCGACACCAGGCCAAACAGCACTACCCCGCCGACGATGTCGAGGCCAAGGCGGATCTGGGCTTCAGGATCTTCGAGCAGGCGGCCAAGGTGGTCCAGACCGGCGAGATCCTTGAAACCATTTCGAATAACGATCAGCGAAATAATTTGAAATTGCAAAGCCATGGCCCGCGTGGTCGACTCGGGGATGGCCAGGACGAGCAACAGCACTTCGAAGATCAGAATAGCGGCGAACGGTGTGTACAGGGCCGCCAGCCAGTTGCGCCCCACCAGGTCCTCGAGTGGCCCGCCAACGAGCCATGCCAGGGCGATCAAGCCCAGATGCAGCAGCAGACCCCAGGCCGCGATCTGCACCATCGCCTGTTCGGCGGCGTGGCGCCGGTGGGGCGCCGCGATCCAATCGTAGCCTCGGGCCAGCAGCGCAAACAGCGAAAAGCGTCGTTCAGGCGCCGCAACCGGTGAGGTCAGTGGTCGCCCCATGTCGAACCCCCTTCTCGCAACCCGTGAATGACCGCTCGTTACGCCGATGGCGCCTGAGGGCGCACGTGTAGCGTACCAGAGCGTCTGGGGCGCGTCAACGGTCGTTGGAGGGGTCGACAGGTGAGTTGGGCCGAAGTACAGGCTGCGCCAATCCTTCGGGCCTACTACGGTCCTGAGGTAACGGGAGGCGCGGGTTCTCCAATGGGCCATCCGGCGGGACCGGCGCCGGGAACGAGGAGCGCCAGGCCGCCAGCATCGGATGGAACGTCGAACAGAAGCGGCACGCTGCGCATGCCGCTATTGGGCGCAAACTCATCCTCGAGCGCAAGATCGCCGCGTTGAGCGCGTTCGTAGAGGGCCAGGTAGGCGCTTGAGGCGCCGGGAACCGGCGCGTAGCCGCGCCCGCCGGCGTCACGCACCAGGAAGAAATCGGGTGGCAGACGTCGCGGCTGCGGCTGATTGTTGCTGACGGCGACGATGGCCAGCACAAAGCGGCCCGACGGGCGCAGATCGCCGATGGCGCCGTCGAGGGTGACGGCGTAGTCTGGCCGCAGCAGGGTCACGCTCCACCCGTCGTAATCCACCACTGTGCCGAGGGGGAGCGGCGCCGGTGCAACCGGAAGGGTGGGGGGCAAGGCAAGGGTTGGTGCGGGCGCCGCCGTCGGCTCGCTGCCTACGGCGCCCGGCAACGGCGGTGTGGCAGGTAACGGGGGGGTGGCGACGTCGGCGGTTGAGACGGCTGGGGGAGACGCTACCGGACCCACGGCGCCGGTTGTCACCGCTGCGACGGGCGCGTCTGGCCGACTACCGGAAGCCGTTGGCGCAGTGGGAGCGTTGGCCGCCAGACGATCATCGAGCAGGGCGCGCCCGATCACGATGCCCAGGATCACCAGCAACACCAGGATGATCCCGCTCATGATCGCATTGAGGAATGGAAACGGCGTTTGCTCCCGCTCCTTCTCGGCTGGCTCGGGGGGCGCGACTGGAATGGGCGCGGTGTGGGTCGCTGTGGCTGGCTGCTCCGCCGGTTCGGGGAATGGTGGCGCTTCGGGCAGGGGGGGCGCCGTATCTGCGCCGGCAGGCGCCTCGGATCGGCCGTTCTGCTCCGTCAGGCGCTGCAAGGCGCTCCGGGCGTGGACATTGTGCGGGTCGAGGGCCAGGACGCGCTCAAGGGCGACGCGCCGCTCATCGGGTGAGGCAGCGACGGCGGCGAGGCCGAGCCAGGGTCGCGCATCCTGAGGGTACTCCCGAGTAAGGGCGACAAAGAGCGTATGGGCATTGCCCATGTTGCCGCTCTGGGCCAGATCGCTGGCCAGCGCGAGCAGCTTGTCGAGGTCCGGTGCGGGAGAGTTGGCCTGGCTCACAACGTGCACCCTCGTATCGGCAGGGTTCAAACCAGTCAGACTATCTGATCGTCGCCTCCACACCTCTACGGACCGGTGAGGTGGAGGTGTGGAGGTGTGAAGGTGTAGAGGCGCGGAGGCGCGGAGGCGTGGAGGTGCGGAGGCGTAGAGGTGTGAGGCAACCGATGCCTGCACCGGACCGGTACGGCGCTCTGGTTCAGGTCAGGGCCGGAGGAGAACCAGGCGGCGCTGCTACGCTCCACAAGTTTCGTTGCGGAGGGCTCCCATAGGATCAGGTTTCAGCGCCGCCTGAGACGATCCGGCCCTTGCCGCCGGTCAGAGACTCCGCAGGACGAGCCAGCCCTGACCCGGATTGCTCCGGGCGAAGAAGACCAGATCGGTGGCATCGGGCGCCACATCAAAGACGATCGCCACGCTGCGCGTGATCCCGTCGGGCGGCAGCGGTTGGGTATGGGCCAGATCGGCGTTCACCCCTGGCACCACGTAGGCTTCCGAGACCTCAGGACGCGCCTCCCAGACACGCCCCTGCGCATCTTTGAGCACAAAGAAGCTGGGGGGCACGGGCTGCGCCGTGCCCGTATTGTTCACCACAAAGGCCAGCACGACCGCAAAACGGCCATTCTCTGGCGTGAACTGACCGAGATTGCCGACGATGGAGGCGGCAAAGGTCGGCTGGTTAAAGTCGTACAGCCACCCTTCGCTCTGCAGCGGCGTATTGGCAGGGACGATCGCCGGGTTGGCGCCGCTGACATCGACCGGTGGAGTGGCTGTTGGAGCGGGAGCCGTTGTCTGGGCGACGGGAGGCCCCTCGGTCGTAGGCGCCGGCAGGACGCCGGGCGCGCCCTCGGTCGTGGGGGCGCCTTCGGTCCCCGGGGTGGCTTCCGCCCCGGGGGTGGCAGGAGCGACGGGCGAAGCTTCCGTCCCGGGGGTTGCCTGCCCGACCCCACCGGGGAAGGCGCCGGTGGTAGGCGCCACTCCGGCCTGGGCCGTCCGGGCCGCGGCAGTCTGCGCATTACCCGTCCCCGCCACCTGAGCGCCGCCAAAGAGATCGGGGAAGAGGAAAGCGATCAGCAACCCGATCAAACCGAGGCCAACCAGGAAGATCAGCAGGGCCAGAAGCGGGCTGATCCCGCGTCGCGCCGGCTCAAGCTCGTCTTCTTCCACGTAGCGGGCCGGCTGGCGGGGCGGGCGGCTCGGGGCCTGCCGGGAGCCAGCGGCCTGTCGGGCGCCGGCGGACGCAGCCACCCCGGCGGCCCCCGCTGCAACCGCGGCGCGTTCCTCGGCCTCGGCAGCGCTCTCGGCCCGCCGGACGGGGCCGGAGGTGTCGGCGGCGATCGCTTCCGAAAGGCTATCAAGCTCGGCGAAGGCGTCGTCTTCGTATTCGTGCGCCGCTGCGGCAGTGATCGCCGCCGCCGTGGTCGCTTCTTCCACTGGGGGGGTGGGCGCCGGCTCGGTGGAGCTGGGCGGGGCGGCCGTGGCAGGCGCCCCGCCGAGCGCCTTCAACCCCTTGATGGCCATTTCGTTGTCCGGATCCAGTTCCAGGACCCGCTCCAGCGCAGCCTGACGCTCTTCGCGGTTCTCGGCGACGCCGGCCAGCCACAGCCAGCCCTGTATGTTGGTGGGCTCCTGGCGGGTCAGCAGGCGAAAGAGTTGGCGCGCTTCCTCTTTTTTGTTGTCACGCGCGGCTTCGATGCCCAATTGCAGGATGCTGTCTGGCTCCGCCATGCCCGATCCTTCCTCTTAGACAAGGTCTCACCCAGGTTTCAGTCAGGAGGGTTACGTGGAGACGGCGCCTCCTCGCAACCCCCTGTTCCGCCCGCGGCGAGCGCATGCTCTGGGGAAGGCAGAACCAGTCTGCCGCCGTGCGCGGAACAACATGGATCGCAGAGGGCCGCGCCCTCCGAACCTCCCTCGAACGGTAACGGAAAAGGCTGCGCCACGAAACCATGCCCTGACAGGGTTTCAGAGTTGCCTGACAACCTGCCCTTCATCTCGCGGCTATTCTAACACACGTAGTGGCAAGGGTCAACAATCGATGCAGATAATGCCGCGCTGTTACGGCGTACATGACCTGTGCGCCACAAAAAAGTGCAAAGAGTTTTCTCTACCAGGGGGCCTCAGAAGAAGCTGCGCCAGGGTGCTGTTCCCCGCGCTGCCGGGCGGCGCGCCGGCCCGGCAGGCCGCAGGCGCGCCGCCAGTTGTTCACCGTGCCCACACTGACGCCGAGTCGCTCCGCAATCACCCGTAATGGCAGCGCCTCCTCGAGGTAGAGCTGCGTCAATACTGCGCGAGGTGCCTCTCGCCGCTCAAAGCGCCCGGAACGGGTTGTAACGCCGCACTCCCGCAACCGTCGCCCGATGGTCGGCGCGCTGCACCCCAGTTGCCGCGCCAGCGCCGCCATGCTCATCCCCTCCTCCAGATACAGGCGCTGGAGTTCCCCGCACGAGATGGGTAGTCGCTTCTTCATCACCGGCGCCTCGCCTTCATCAAAAAAGAAATGCCGCTTCCTCGGTGCACGGGCCTCCGGCCCGCATACGTGCGAGATACACGCCCTCCCGACAATTCGGCGTCGCCGCCGCCAGCGTCGCGTGGTCATGCTTCGGGCCATGCCGCGGCTGCGCCGCTCGCCATACGAGGGTTTTCCTGGGAGAGCTGCGCCCTCCCAGACCCTCGCCATATCCGGGACATTGCGTATGACACCCTCGCTCCTCCTGGTATTACACGTAAACGGATAAAGAACCGGAAGAAAGAGCACGTCGCTGGACGTGCTCCCTGGCGCCTATGGGTTATGGCTCGAGATGCCTGTAGGGCTGTGCTGCACGCAACCAGAATGTAAAGCAATGTCCCCGGGGTGGCTGCGCCCTCCCAAACCCTCCTGTCCGCGTGCTGTTTTCAGATCGGTGGGGAACGACCCTTCAGTTCTTTCAGGTTTGCAGCGATTTTAACACGTTACCGTGTAACTGTCAAGCCTCGGTCGGCGTCTGACCGTCGGCGCTTATCGTGTTCTCGCCGTTGCTCTCGCTCTCCTCGGGGGTCTCCGCGCGATACACGAAGCCGGCGCGTTCGGCAACCATCGAGAGGGTTTTCTGGGTCGAGCGGTGGGGACGGTGGACGCCCGTCTCCCATTCGCTGATCGTTTGCTGGCGCACTTCCAGTTCGTCGGCCATCTGTTGCTGGGTCATCCCCATATATTCGCGCAAGGCGCGGATGCGCCGGGCGTCCCATTCCTGGCGCATCCGGCGGCGCTGTTTCGCGGGCGGCTGCTTCCTTTCGTCGCTCATCGGATTCTCCTCACGTCGTTGTTGCGCCACTGGCTGTTCTGGCAGCGCCACACGGCGCTCATTAGATTGTACTAACATGGTACCGTATTTCTCCCCTCCTTACCCTGGACCTTCGCGCGCCCAGGAACCTCTGTCCTGGCCGTACGTGTCAGCGACGTTCCTGGGCGCGCCGCCAGCGCTGGAATACGCCACCCTGGACGCTGTCTTCTTCTAGGTAGTCTACCCGCTCCGTGTTGATCGCCTGATCGCGGGCCATTGGCCGACGCGCTGAGGCGTCAGGACGTCATCGCAAACTGGCGTGAT
>DAOUDA010000117.1:0-4285 GCA_034431835.1 Chloroflexaceae bacterium
TCACGCCAGTTTGCGATGACGTCCTGACGCCTCAGCGCGTCGGCCAATGGCCCGCGATCAGGCGATCAACACGGAGCGGGTAGACTACCCATGGCTCAGATTGCGGTTAAGGCCCTGGATTTTGGCGCGCGCTACGCGCTCACCTTTGTGCATGTGGATAACATCCCGGCGCTCAAAGGGTGTCAACGGGCCGGTTTTGCTCCCTACGTCTTGCGGCATGAACGCTGGCGTCTTTTTCGGCGCTCGGTCGTCTTCGAGGCGTTGCCCAGCACTGTTGATCCGTTCGGGCTTGCTCTGCCCGTAGCACACAAGCGTCCTGGCTGAGTCAAGACACGTTGCTGCCAGGGTCAGAACGGATGAAGCTGGGAGGCATAGCCTCTCAGCCCCATCCCAACGGTAAGACAGTAACGCAGGCACAAAGCGCGTCCTGGCGTCTATCTGATTCAGGTGGGCGGAGAAAGCTATAGTTCTCCGCCCACCTGCCTGAGGAGAGAGGTCTGCGAGGGCGAAGCCCTCCCGGATTATAATTCAGATAACCTCGTTATCTGGATAGGCTACCAGTGAGGAAAGTACAATGAGCAACCAGGAAGCGTGGCGCGAAGTCAGCATCCATCCCACCGCCATCGTTGATCCTCGAGCGCGGATCGGCCCCGGAACCCGCATCTGGCACTGGACGCAGGTGCGTGAAGAGGTGGTCATCGGGGCCGAATGCATCATCGGCAAGGGATGCTACCTTGACGCTGGCGTCCAGATCGGCAGCCGCGTCAAGTTTCAGAGCAATATCTCGGTCTTCCACGGCGTCACCATCGAGGACGGCGTCTTCGTCGGCCCCCACGTCTGTTTCACTAATGACAAGGTTCCGCGGGCGATCAACCCCGATGGAACGCTCAAAGCAGGCACTGACTGGACGATCAGCCCGACCTTGATCCGTTACGGCGCGAGTCTGGGCGCTAATGCCACCATCGTCTGCGGCGTAACCGTTGGCCGTTTCGCGATGGTAGGGTCGGGCGCGGTGGGCACCCGCGACGTGCCCGACCATGGGCTGGTGGTGGGCAACCCCGCGCGGCTGATTGGCTACGTCTGCGCGTGCGGGCAGCGGCTCCCGGGCGGGCCGCTGCGCCCCGGCGATCCCCCCGAGCAACGTGTCTGCCCGGCATGCGGGCGCGAGACGCGGGTGGGGGCCGCCCCCTGCTAATCAGGGCCTTTCTCAGAGAGATTGACGCAGAGCCGCGATGTGTCCGTGGCCGTGATGCCAGGTCTCTGTGCCGTCGCATCCTGACGGTCACGGGTGATCGGGAAGCCCTGGTTCAAGGATACAAACAAGAAACGTGGAGCGGGGCGTAGGATTGACGCCATCAATCAGGGTGCGCACCGTGCCATCGGCCTCGCGGATCAGCAACCTGCCCGGGTTGGCCGGACGGAAGCGCGAGTACGGGTCGACGCCGGGCATATCTCTGGGCCTGTCCCAGTAGATGGTGCCACGGTCGCGGATCTGGCGCGAGACGAAGACCAGGGCCGGGACGCCATCGCGGGCGACGAAGGGCGCAAAGACCCTGCGCTGCCCGCTGGTCTGGGCGTTGCCGGTCGCCGGCAGAGCGGCGTGAAAGAGCAGGATGCACGCGGCGCGACTTATGATGACCGCGCTCTCGCGCAGCAGTTTGACCATGGCGGTCTCTCCTGTGGCGGGTAATGAGTGTGGACTGACCGGGCGCGAACATGCCCGGTGTACCGCGCGCCTCGCGGGGTTGCTATCGCCCCATGGTCTCGTTTTAACCAATTTTTCACTATTACCGTGCGCGGAGTGGGCGCCCTCTCGGCGCGTCGCCGGTCCGCCTTGAGCGGTTCTGGCGGTCGTCCGAAGGTGGGAACCCTTTACACCGCCCATGGTATTGATATATACGCTCTCGCGAGTGCGGCGCGATCCACGCAAAAGTTGCCGTTTCGCCGTGCAACCGGTCGAAGATGCGGTTCATTGGCGCCGCTGCCCGACCCGCCGTTCAGCCGTCGGGCTGGTTCAAGCGCTGGCGGGCTTCTTTTATCGGTAAAAACACGTTGAACCCCGGAGAAGTTGATGCAGGGTAGTATTTCACAGGCAATTGCCCTGACCATCCGGGGCAATGCGGCGTTGAGAGAGCCGCCTTCCTTTGATGAAGGCGGCTTCTATTCGTCCAATCGAACGTTTGCGTTCTGCGAGTATGTGCGGTTCGTTGATCTCAGAAGAATGGGAACGACCCTGGAGGAAGTTCCGTATGCCTCTGATCCGGTCGCCTGGTTCAGGCGCATCAAGGATGAGGGCGCAGCCGCGCTGCGTCTGCTGTATCAGCCGTCGGGTGGCGAGGACCTGGGAGATCAGAAAGTCCCAGACAGCCTGCTGGTTGCCTTTGTTGGCGGCGGCGGCGACCGGGTCATCGAGGCCGTGAAGCCGGCAGGGTCCGACTACTGGGCCGCCCGCTGGGATCTCGGAGATCGCCATCGCGAGGACAGCAAAATCTGGCGGGTCACCTACGGCCGCGTCGTGGCTGACGGTCCATCAGCGCAAGCCGAGGCAGGCGCCAGCGCGGAGGAGATCCGGCAGCAACTTATGGCGCACCTGCCAGAGATGGCGGAGTTCGCCCGCGCGCATTACGAGGATCGATTCGCAAGAGCCTTTGATGTGGCGCTTGCTTGCCTTGTTTCTCCGTATCCGGTTGAAGCTCATGCGCGTCTTGCGCCGAAGAGCGTTCTTCCCGAAATTGGCGCGCAGCTCCTTGACGCCGTCCAGGCGGCCTGGGTCTTTGGCGGCATGGGATCGTGGAACGATCTGGCGTTCGGCGGGGAGGCTCAAGTTCAATACGAAGCGTTGTCGGCGGAGTTGTACCGGTTGCTGAATGCCGCGATTATGGCGGCGGCGAATTCGAGCGCCCGCCCATAAGTAGAGGGTAAGCTTATTGAAGCCCTCCGCGCCCTCTGCGGTGCGAACGTGTTCGGTAGATGTGAACACTATCACTACGCCGCGGGCGCGAGGCCGAGGGTCCGGGCGGCCTCGCGGTAGGCGGCGAGCGTACCCTCGTCCCAGAGGACGAAGCGCACCAGGGTCACGCTGCCGCCCGCGGCGAGGGCCTCACGCACGGCGGCGAGGGCCACCCGGGCGGCCTCCGCGACGGGGTAGCCGAAGATGCCGGTGCTGATGCCGGGGAAGGCCACGCTGCTCAAGCCGTGCCGTGCGGCCAGGGCCAGGCTGTTGGTGTAGGCGGCGGCCAGCAGGCGGGCCGAGGTGGCCGGGTCGTCGGCGCGGTAGACCGGGCCAACGGCGTGGATGATGTGGCGCGCGCGCAGCGCGAAGCCGGGGGTGATGCGCGCCTCGCCGGTGGGGCAGGGGGCCAGGGGCCGGCAGGCGGCCGCAAGCTCCTCGCGCCCGGCGGCGCGGAAGATCGCCCCGCAGACTCCGCCGCCCTCGGCCAGGCCCTCGTTGGCCGCGTTGACGATCGCGTCCACGTCCTGCGCGACGATGTCGCCCCGCACCAGTTCAAGGGTGGCAGGGCCGATCGGGTAGCGATCCATGACTTGCTCTCCCTGAAAAACCTTCTTAAAGGTCCGCACGCATTGCGTGCAAGCATTCAGCGTAGCGGCAGATAGATGACTCGCCCGTTCCATTCACCTTCGTGGCTTGCATCAATCAATAACAGCAGATCATCAAGCACCGGCCCGATCGCCAGATCCTGGCGCACTGCGATGATGCCGGGCATCGCCTGACCAGCCGCAACGCGATTGTAGGCGTAGCCTATCAACGTCGCCGCATCGTGGGTGAGCACGAGCCGTCCCTCGGCGGCCGCCCAGGCAAGAATGGTCGGATCATCCGCCCCGGTAAGCCCAACATCGGGCACGCGCACCAGGTCAAGGTCGGGGCGTCGCCGCAAGAGACCGCGCACGATTGCGCCACGGAAGTTCTCATCGGCAAGCAGCTTCACGCCGCATGCTCCGTCTCGGCTTTGCGGGCGAGCAGGCGGGCGCGAATACCGGTGGGATCAAACTGCGCTTCGTGGGCGGCCTGCGCCGCGTTGCTGATGGCAGCGCGTTCTGCCACATAGGCATCGACGGCCTCGCGGTGCCGGAGATAGTACGCGAGCACGGCGTACACCTGCGCCAGGCTCAGGGTCGGATAGTCCTGTGCAATCTCTTCCGGCGTTGCACCGAGATGAAACGCACGCACCACGGTCTCAAGCGGCACGCGCGTTCCCTCGATACGCACCACGCCTTCGTCCGTAACAACCAGGGGAACCGGCTGCGGTTCAACGTTCAGTTTCAT
>DAOUDA010000118.1:0-5905 GCA_034431835.1 Chloroflexaceae bacterium
GGAGGCGTAGCCGGAGCGAAGGGTCCCGGTTTGGCATCAAAGCCGGGATTCCTCGCTTCGCTCGGAATGACAACCCTCGTTGTAGTACTAATGAGCCTCCCCGCGCCCCTCCAAACGGTAGCAGGTGTGCACCTGCTCACCCCGCGTCGCGACCCTCAACCACATCGAGCAGGGCGCGCGCCATCAGGTAGGCCGAGGTCGCCCCGGGATCCTGGTGGCCGATGGAGCGTTCGCCCAGGTAGGAGGCGCGGCCCTTGGTGGCGAGCATCGGAACGGTGGCGCGCATGCCCTCCTCGCAAGCCGCCACGGCCCTTCGCAGCGCGATGAGGGGGTCCTCGTCCGCCTCTATGCCTTCCTTCATCGTCTCCACAAAGGGGGCGATGGCGTCAATCATCGTCTTTTCGCCCCGCGTCGCCTTGCCCCGCGCCTCGACGCCTTGGAGCGCCGCTTCCAGGGCGCGCAGGAGTTCGTAGGGACTGAGTTGAAACCGGTCGGCGGTAGCCGCTCCGGCGCGGATGAAGGCCGTGCCATACAGCGGCCCGCTCGCACCCCCCACCGTCGAGACCAGGGTCGTGCCCACGGTACGGAGGATCGAACCAATGTCGCGCCCGGTCAGCGTCGGGAGCTTGCTCATCACCGCGCTGAAGCCCCGGTCGAGGTTCACGCCGTGGTCGGCGTCGCCAATCGCCGCGTCCAGCTCGGTAAGATAGTCACGCTGCTCCTTGATGCGGGCGGCAACCACTTCAAGAAACTTCAGGACACAATCGGACTCGATCTGCATGGAAGCCACTCCTCTGTGGAACCATCAGCCGTCCATAAGCTTCGCGCACGCTAACGATGTGAAGAGAGAGGTTCAGGGGAGGGCTGCGCCTTCCCAGACCCTCCCTCCGAGCATCAACGCGACACCCACCGCCCCGGACCCGCCCCGCCAAATCCAAAATCCAAAATCCCAAATCCAAAATCCCAAATCCAAAATCCCCCTAGAGGCCCCGGCGGAGCGCGGGGGTCAACACCGGCGCGTCCCATAACCGGGTCAACTCATCATCGAGCTTGAGCAGGGTAAACGAGCAGCCGGCCATTTCCAGCGAGGTGATATAGTTGCCTACCAGGCTCCGGCTTATGGTAATGCCCTCACCGGCGAGGAGCTTGCTCAATTCATGGTACATCACGTACAGCTCGATCAGCGGCGTGCCACCCATGCCATTGACGAAGGCCAGGACCTGATCGCCGCGCCGGAAGGGCAGATCCTCCAGGATGGGCCGGGCCAGCAGTTCGGCGATCGCGGCGGCAGAGGCGAGGGGCTGGCGGGTGCGACCCGGTTCGCCATGGATGCCGATACCGATCTCCATCTGGTCATCGGGCAGATCAAAGGTAGGCCGGCCCACGTGGGGCACCGTGCAACTGGTAAGGGCCATGCCCATGGAGCGCCCCTGGGCGTTGACCTTCTCGGCGATACGCTGGCATGTCGCCAGATCGGCGCCGGCCTCGGCGGCCGCGCCAGCGATCTTCTCCACCAGCACCGTCACCCCCACCCCGCGCCGACCGGCGGTGTAGAGACTATCGCGTACCGCCACATCGTCGTTGATCACCACTGAGACGACCGGGAGGCCCTCGGCGGCGGCCAGTTCGGCGGCCAGTTCAAAGTTCATCACGTCACCGGTATAGTTCTTCACGATAAAGAGGATACCGGCATCGCCGTGGACGGCGCGGGCCGCGGCGAGCATCTGGTCGGGCACCGGCGAGGTGAAGATCGCGCCAGGGCAGGCCGCGTCGAGCATACCCTTGCCGACGAACCCGCCGTGCAGCGGCTCGTGGCCGGAGCCCCCGCCGGAGACGAGCGCCACCTTGCCCCGCACCGGCGCATCGGCGCGCGCGATATAGTCGGGGTCAACGTGCACCCGCAGCAGGTCCGGATGCGCCGCGGCCATGCCCGCCAGGGCCTCCCGAACGACGTTCTCGGGAGCGTTGATCAGCTTTTTCACCGTGGCTATTCCCCCTCAAATGACAGACGGTTTCGGAGGGGTGTGGGGAAACCTGGTTTCCACACACCCCTGCCGCGACTCACCCCAGGGCCACATCGAGCACCATCATGACCGCGAAGCCGACGATGGTAGCGACGGTCACCATATCGGTGCGCCCGCCGCGCTGGGATTCGGGGATCAGTTCTTCGACGACGACGTAGATCATCGCCCCGGCGGCGAAGGCCAGGGCGTAGGGCAGCAGCGGGGCGATGACCTGCACCGCCCAGGCGCCCAGCACGGCGGCCACCGGCTCGACCGCGGCGGAGAGTTGCCCCGCTTTGAAGCTGCGCGTTGCCGAAACCCCGGCCCGGCGCAGGGGCAGGGCCACCGCCACCCCCTCAGGAAAGTTCTGCAACCCGATGCCGATGGTGAGCGCCACGGCCGCGCTGAAGAGACCCGGGCTTTCGGTGGCGGCGGCGGCGCCAAAGGCCACCCCTACGGCCAACCCCTCAGGGATGTTGTGCAGGGTGATCGCCAGCACCAGCAGGGTTGACTGCCGCCAGACGGTGGGCGGCCCCTCGGCGGCGCTGAGGGGCAGGCCAGGGTGCAGGTGCGGCAGGAGCCGGTCGGCGACGCGCAGAAAGGCCGTTCCACCGAGAATGCCAGCGGTGGCGGGCAGCCAGGGCGGCGCGCCCTGCGCCTCCGCCAGTTCGATCGCCGGCTGCAACAGCGACCAGAAACTGGCCGCCAGCATCACCCCGGCGGCGAAGCCGAGCATGGCGTCGAGAAACGCCGCCGGCGGGTCGCGCCGCAGAAAGACCATCGCCGCCCCAAGCGCCGTGACACCCCAGGTGAAGATCCCTCCCACCAGGGCTTGCAGCGTCGGGTTGAGGTTGATGAATGATTCAAACATGCCTGGGCAAGGGAGGGCTTCAAGAAGGGTACGAAGAGCGGGCTTGCGCGCCGTCCGCCTCCCGTGCGAGGTGTGGGGCTCGCCCTGCAGGTACACGGACCCTGGCACGGAAAAGCGACACCCTACCCCACCGCCGGCACCTGCTGGGTCAGACAGTGCCAGGCGCCCAGGCCCCAGACCACCACGCTGCAATCCAGGCCCACGATCTCCCGGTCGGGGAAGCAGCGTTGGAGCGCCTCGGCGGCGCGGGCGTCGCTGGGCCCGCCGAAGGTGGGCAGCAGCACCACCCGGTTGGCGATGTAGAAGTTGGCGTGCGAGGCCGGCAGGCGCTGGCCCTCGTACACCAGCGGCGGCGGCATGGGGATGGTCAGCACCGTCAGCGGGCGCCCCTGGAGGTCGGTCATGGCCCGCAGGCGGCGCAGGTTCTCCTGGAGCGGATGGTAGTTCTCGTCCAGCGGATCCTCCTCGACGGCGGCCAGCACCGTGCCGGGGGCGACAAAGCGCGCGATGTCGTCAATGTGCCCGTCGGTGTCGTCGCCAGCGATGCCCTCGCCCAGCCAGAGGATCTTCTCCACCCCCAGGTTCTCGCGCAGGCGCGTTTCGATATCGTCCCGGCTGAGGTGCGGGTTGCGGTTGGGGTTGAGCAGGCACTGCTCGGTGGTCAACAGCAGACCGGACCCGTCCACGTCAATTGAGCCGCCTTCGAGGACCATGCCGCCGGGGAAGCAGATCGCGTCGAGGTAGGCGGCCATCTGCCGCGGGATCTCGTCGTCGAGATCGTAGGGCGGATACTTGTTGCCCCAGGCGTTGAAATCCCAGTCCACCGCGGCAAGTTGCGGATCTTCCTCGCGCACCAGAAAGATCGCCCCGTGGTCACGACACCAGGCATCGTTGGTCGGGAAGCGGTGGAAGCGGATGTCGCCCGTGGCGCCCGCCTCGGCGAGCAGCGCGCGCGCCGCGGCCTCCATCGCCGCGTCGTTCACGTTGATGTGCACCGCCTCGGAGCGGCTGAGGGCGGCCACCGCCCGGGCATAGACCGGCAGCACGTCGTGGAGCCGGCCCGGCCAGCTGGCCTCCTTATGCGGCCAGGAGAGCCAGGTCGCCTGGTGCGGGACCCACTCGGGGGGCATGCGGTAGCCAAGCTGGCGTGGTGTTTTCATTCGTCAATGTAACGCCGGGTCAGATCCCCATAGGCGTCAATACGGCGATCCCGCAGGAAGGGCCAGTGGGTCCGCTGGACGTCGAGCATGCCCAGATCGAGCGGCTGCACAAGCACCGCCGGTTCGTCCGCCGGGGCGCGGACGAGCACCGTGCCGCGCGGGTCGCTGACGAAACTCTGCCCCCAGAACTCGATCCCGCCCTCAGGGTCGCCCTCGTGGCCCACGCGGTTGACGCTGACCACGAAGCACCCGTTGGCAACGGCGTGGGAGCGTTGGATCAGTTCCCAACTCTCGTGCTGGGCGACGCCGTGCTCGGCCTTCTCGGCGGGGTGCCAGCCAATCGCCGTGGGGTAAAAGAGGATATCGGCCCCGCGCAGGGCGGTCAGCCGGGCGCCCTCGGGGTACCACTGGTCCCAGCAGATCAAGACCCCCAGGCGCGCGAAGCGGGTCGGAAAGACCTTGAAGCCCAGGTCGCCGGGGGTAAAGTAGAACTTCTCGTAGTAGAGCGGATCGTCGGGGATGTGCATCTTGCGGTACTTGCCGAGGTAGCTGCCATCGGCGTCGAGCACCGCGGCGGTGTTATGGTAGAGGCCCTCGGCGCGCTTCTCGAAGAGGCTGGCGATGATCGCCACCCCCAGTTCCCGCGCCAGGGCGCCCAGGGTCGCGGTGCTGGGGCCGGGAACCGCTTCGGCCAGGGCAAAAGGCTCGTACGCTTCGCTCTGGCAAAAGTAGAGCGAGCGAAACAACTCTGGCAGGCAGATCACCTGGGCGCCGCGGGCGGCGGCCTCGCGCACCCCGGCGATCGCCCGCGCCATGTTCTCATCGGGATCGGCGGTGCAGCGTATCTGCACCAGGCCGACAGTTACGACTGATCGCCTGGCCATACCTCTCCGCTTTCGATGACCATTGCGGCCCTTGACGACGTGCCTGTATGATACCACAGACGCCGACGGGGCGAACGCATCGAGACGGCCCGCCGGGGGCCGGTAGCGACGGCCCGGCACGGCCCGGTAGCGACGGCCCGCCGGGCCGTCGCTACCGGGCCGTGTACCGACATTTGCGCATCGGGGCGCAACCTGTTACGCTAGGTGGCATGGACGAACGCATCCTCGAATTTATCGCCGCCTTGCGCGCGGCGGGCCTGCGGATCAGCGTGGCCGAGAGCATTGACGCCCTGCGCGCGCTGGAACATACCGGGGTGGCCGAGCCAGGGTCGCTGCGGGGGGCGCTGCGCGCCACACTGGTGAAGGAGCGCCACGATCTGCCGGTCTTCGAGCGGCTGTTTCCGCTCTACTTCGGCGGCAACGGCGTTATGCTGGCCGCGCCCGGCGACGACGGCGCGCTGAGCGCCGCGGAAGGGGCGCACCTGCGCCGGGTCGTGGAGGAGGTGGCCGCCGCGGCGCCCACGCCCGCCCTGGCCCGGCTCTTCACCGCCATCGTTAGCGGCGAGCCGTTGCGCCGGGAGCAACTGGACGCCGTGCTCTCAGAGGTGAGCCAGCCGGAGGTGAGCGCCCCGATCTTCGAGCCATGGATGGCCCGGCGGGCGCTGCGCGAGGTGCAGTTCGAGCGTCTGGAGGCACTGCTGCACGACCTGCTGGAACGCTTGCGGGCCGAGGGGATGCGCGCGGAGGCGCTGGAGGCGATTGCCCGGACCGCGCGGCTCAACCAGGAGGCCGAGGCCAGCCAGATCGGGCACGCCGTGGCCCTGAGCATGCAACGGCGGGCCGCCACCCCGCGGGAGGCGTCCCTTCCACGCGAGGAACTGCTCGAGCGCCCCTTTCACCTGCTCGACAGCGCGGAGCGCGCCGCCTTGCGGGGCGAAGTCGCCCGCCTCGCGGCCCGTCTGCGCACCCGCGCCGCGCTGCGCCGCC
>DAOUDA010000119.1:0-10605 GCA_034431835.1 Chloroflexaceae bacterium
GCGAAGGGTCTGTTCGAGCACCCGCGGCCAGTCGGGCCGCCGGGCAATCGTCGGCTGGGCCGTAAGCAAGGTCGCATCGGCGGCGATCAGGTCGAGATTGTGGCGCACGGGGGTGCGGCAATCAGCGGCGCGCGCGCCGTCAACCAGGGCATCGTAGAGCGTGCGGCGCGGGCTGACCCCGAAGGCCATCGCCAGGTTGCCCTGGGCATCCACGTCCACCAGCAGCACGCGCGCCCCTTTAAGCGCCAGACCGGCGCTGAGGTTCACTACCGTGGTGGTCTTGCCGATTCCGCCTTTCAGGTTGGTGACAGCGACGATACGGCCCATAGGAAACCCGATCTCACCTGTATTTATGTTAAGCTACGCGGCTGCACCACACAGCAATGGCGGGAATAGAAGTTTTCCTGGGAGGGCCGCGCCCTCCCGGACCCTCCCGCGCGGGTCTGTGCTCAGCCTGGGGTGTTTTTGAAAGGGCGCAACCCTCCCATTCCTCATTTCTTTGGCGCGAATTGCGCCAAGTGTAGTGCAATCATCGGGGCGTGTCAAATACCACGCGGTGGGCGGGGGATAATGTTCACATCTACCGAACCCGTTCGCGCCGCAGAGGGCCTCAAATAGTTTACCCTCTCCGTTCCTCTGCGTGCTCTGCGGTACATCTGAACGTGTACCGCGGCTGGCCGTTTCACGGCCCGGCGGCGGCGCGGCGGAGCAAATTGAGGAGCGCCGTCAGACCGATCAGCACCAGCAATCCGGGCCAGAAGAGGCTTGGCACGGTGAACAACACGCCCAGCCCGAAGAGCCAGATCACACTGGACAGGCCATCGATGATCCGCCCGCTCATCGCCTTGACAACAAAGACCGTCAGGCCGATAACGAAGAGGATGGCCGGCCAGATGGGCACGCGGGTAAGCATAAGCCCCCCGAAGCCGATCAGGAACACGGCGAGACCGATAAACTCTCGGCCAGGGCCGGCGCGCCGCATGGGTGGCGGGGGCGCGAGCGGTTCGGTGGAACGGGCCAGGCGTTCCGGTATGTTGACGCCGGGAATGGGGACGGGACCTTTGATCAGCGCGCCGCAGCGCACGCAGTACGCGGCGTGGGCGGGATTGGTGGCGCCGCAAGCGCCGCAGATAAGCATTTCCGCGGTAGGTCTGGGGAGCGCGGTGGTCGCGCCGGTGGCGACGGGCCGCAGGCTGACCCCGCACTCGATGCAGAACAGCGCGTCGTCGGGCACTTCTGCGCCGCAAGACGGGCACTTCACTGGTTTTCTCCCTGTATGTTGGACCGGGCAACCCGGGTTCCCCAGGCTTCCGGTAAAAGGAGCGTGGAGGAGGGCCGCGTCTTCCCGCAGCCTCCCACCCCGCAGGCAGGGGCGCGGGGAAACCCGGTTTCCCCGCCTACCGACGCAGGCATTGTTCGGCCTCCGCTTGCATGGCGGCCGCGGCCTCGGCCTGGTTAAGCGCGCCGTCGAGCAGATGCGGCAGCCAGCCATCGATGGCATAGAGCAGGCAGCGCGCCGCGGGCGTCGGCGGGAGACCGGGGGCCGCTGTGGCGCCGGCGGCCATGGCGGCCAGAAGCGGGTCGGCGGTAACATTCGCGGCCTCCAGCGCGCCGGCGCGGGCCGGCAGACGTTCGAGCACAGCGGGAATCCGCGCCTGCGTCGCGGGTTCCAGCAGCCACCTTGCGAACGCGCGCGCCTGCTCCAGGGCATCGCCGGTCAGGTCTCGCTGGAAGAGCAAGTACGTGCCCCCGAGCAGACCGGGCGCGGGCCGCCCGGTCGCCGGGACGACCGGCAGCGGGGCGATGCCCAGATCCAGGGCAGGGCTGATCTGCCGATAGCGCGGGAGCGCCCAGTCACCATCAATGGCGAACGCGGCGTAGCCCTGGGCGAACAGGCGCTGCCCCCGCTGATAGCCCGCGCCATTGCGTGGCGCGGCCACGTACAACTCGCGCAGCAGGCCCAGCGCCGCGACCATTTCCGGCGTGTCCAGACTGATCGTCTGACCATCGGGCGCCAGGGGCGCGCCGCCGAAGGCATAGAGCCACGGCAAGAGCCAGCGCGCCTCGTCCCAGGCCATCACCAGACCGGCAACATCCTTTGTCGCGGCGGCCCGCGAGCGGGTGATGAGCGCATCGCTGGTGCCTGGCGCGTCGGGCGTCAGGGCGCGATTGTAGAACAACAGCAGGCTATGGCGCGCGGCCAGCGGCACGCCCCAGAGCCGACCGTCGGCGGTAGCGGCGGTCAGCAGGGCCGGCAGCGCATCGTCCGGCGCCGCCACTCCTGGTGGCTGCACCTGCCCATCGGCAAGCAACCCCGCCAGGAGTTCCTGGTCGCCCCAGAACAGATCCGGCAGCGGATCGCCCACGAGCGCGGCCGTCGCCAGACTCAGGCGCAACCCATCGGCAGAACGGGCGACCACCTCCAGTGGCGTGCCGGTCTCAGCGGTAAAGTCGCGTGCCAGCACCCGTACCCCTTCGAGGACCGGCCCTTCCTCGGCGACCCAGAGCGCCAGCGGGCGCGGCGCCGGAGTAGGGGTGGGGGGCGGCGGGAAAGGGGAGGCTGCTGGCGCGGGTTGGGCAGCGGCGCGGGTGGGCGTAGGCGCGGGAGGCGGCGCGCCCGCGCAGGCGACCAGGGCCAGCGCCGCAATCAGGAGCGCCAGGCGCCGCAGCGGGCCGGCAAGCATTGCATGCATATCAGTCAGCTATGCGGCTGCGCCGCATACCAATGAAAAAGCTATTCCTGGGAGGACTGCGCCCTCTCAGCACCTCCCGCCGGGCGAGGACTGGCGACTCCACCGCACAACGGCCCCCCTCCCGTGGGGAGCTTACGTTCACATAAGGATTATACAGGATCAGCGCCGATCTCTCCGGATTGCATACATCCAACAGCGCGCCAGTAGCGTATAAAGGGTAATACGGAGTCGCACAGTACGAAGGAGTTGCCCATGATGCGCAAACTTGTTCTGGCCCTGATCGCCCTGCTGGTCATTGCCGTCGCCGCCCCGGCCACCAACGCTCAGACCATGAACATGGTCCGGGTGATGCACGCCTCGCCAGATGCCCCTGCTGTTGATGTGTACGTCAATGGGCAGTCGGTGCTCACCAACGTGCCGTTCTTCGCCGTAAGCAACTATCTGAGCCTGCCCGACGGCAGCTACGCCGTGGCGGTCACCCCGGCCGGAAAGCCCGAGTCGGACGCCGTGCTGCGCGCCACCCTGAACGTGCGCGGGGGCTACACCGGCACAGTGGCCGCGGTCGGGTTCGTCAAGAACATCGAGGCTGCCCTCTTTGAGGACAACCTCAGCCCGGTTCCGGCGGGCAAGGCGCGCGTGCGGATCATCCACGCCAGCCCCAATGCTCCGGCGGTGGACATCAAGCTGGCCGGCACGAGCACGGTGGTGGTGGCGAACGCGCCATTCAAGGCCGCGGCCACGGTTGAGGTTGATGCGGGCACCTACCAGTTCGACATCAGCCCGGCCGGCCAGACTGCGGTGGTCTTTACGACGCCGGCCCTGCGCTTCGAGAGCGGCTGGGTGTACACGCTGGTGGCGACGGGCGACCTGAACAAGAACTTCTGGGTGCAGTCGCGGGTTGACAAGGTTGGGCCGTAAGCCACGGTTTCACCCTGGGTTACGGTCCTGAACGGGGGCGCGGGGGGGCATAGCCACCCCGCGTCCCCCTTTCCACCCGTGGGAGGGGCACATCCCTCCCTGCTGCAACTTCTGCTGATTCAGGTCCCAGGGCGCATCGTCTCGGGCATTTGCACGGCCACGACCTCGCCGCGCACGGTCATCTCGCCCTCGGCCACGATCCACGCCTCCACCACCACCTTGCGCCCCTTCACCTCTTTGACCCGACCGCGCACTTCGAGTACGCCGCCAAGCGGCGTCGGGCGCAGATAGTTGACCTGCAACGACCCCGTGACGAACCGCAGCGGAGGATCGCTGCCCATCGGTCGCCCGGCGGCCCGGTAGGCCGCGGCCGAGGCCGTGCCGGTGCCGTGGCAATCGATCAACGAAGCCAGCAAACCGCCATAGACGTAGCCAGGAATGGCCGTATGGTACGGTCGCGGGGTGAAGTAGGCCACCGTCTCCTCTCCATCCCAGGCGCTCTTGATCTGCAGGCCGTGCTCGTTAAGACGCCCGCAGCCGTAGCAGTGGCTCAACTCGTCCGGGTAGTAATCCTGGAAGTAGCCCGTTTCGCTCATTGGGACGCTCCTTGTACAATTCACGGAAGCTGAGGAGGGGGTCGTGGGAGGGCGAAGCCCTCCCACATCCTCCCGGTGGGGAGAACTTCACCTTCACCGACAGGGGCGGGGGCCGCGCCCGCCCACCGGCACGGGCGTGCGCCGTGCCCGCCCCTCCGGCAGGGGCGGGGGGAAACCCGGTTTCTCCACCTGCCCCCGACGGGCGTCAGGGCGCCGAAGCCCCCATATTCTATGGGGCGTAGACAAAGATCACCAGCGTTGAGAGGAGCAAAGCGCCCATACACAGCGGCCAGAAGATCAATTTGGGCAGGAAGTTGTGCTGGTAACTCACAAAGATCATCCCCGGCACATGCACGATCAGAAAGGCGATCACTGTGACCAGCAGGATCACGATGTACAGCAGCAGGTACAGGTGCTCAAGGTAGGTAATACCGACCGCCGCGACACCGTCGCGCAGGGTGGTATGCACCAGCGCGATCACGAAGAACAGGGCCGCGGTGTAGCTTAGCGCAGAAACCAGATCCTGGGTGTCGGTCAACTGACGATCGCTCAGTAGAAAGGCAAACACCAGCCCCAGGGTCACCATCCCCGGCAACACGTAGGCGATGAACGGGCCAACCACGTTGCGTCGGGCCACCAGCGAAAACTGCAACACGGGCGGCGCTGCGCGCTCGGCGCGGGCCGTCATGCCCAGGGTGGCGTTGCCATCTGAGGGGATCAGGCTGAAGTAGCTGCGTTCAAAGCGCCAGTTGGTGATCTGCACCCCCTGGTCCACACCGGGCAGGGCGCCGGGTCGGAGCAGAACGTAGCTCTCCAGATCCGGCGTTAGGACGACGTTCCGTTTCACCTCGGCCGGCAGCAACCGGAGGTGGATCGCACGCTCGTCAAAGGGGAACTTGACCGGGTTCCAACTCTGCTGCAAGGTCGTGTTGACGCGCCACACAATGACTTCGCCATCGCCCCGCGGCGCGCGCGCCACTTCCTCGACCGGCATCAATTCACCGAGTTCCTGGCTGAAGTTAAAGCCGCGACTGACCTCTTCGGGGATGCTGTTGCTGTAGAACTGCCAGACAAACCCGCCCACGGTCACCGAGGTCGCATCAGGAAACTGAACCGCTGTCAACTGCACGCCGGTCGGAACGACGAAGGGCTGGTCCTCGAGATCACGCTCACGGCGGTAGCGTTCGAGCACCCGTTCGACCGCTGCCTGGCTGATGAGGGCGTTGGCGGCCTCGCGGGTCAGACGGGAGTCGAGTTGCCAGATCAGCGCGATCAAGGCCAGACACGTGGCGGTGAACGCGAGAGTGATGAACCAGGCCCCCGTGACGGGGCCAAGACGCGCGGCGCTGAAGAGGGCCAGGCCCAGAATCAGCGTGCCGGCGGCGGCGAGGGCAATCCCGGTCACGTCACGCAGGATCTGGCCGGCGGGGAGCTGAAACTCAGCCCCGTCCACCACCAGCGCCAGGGCGCTGCCACTGGTAGGCAGCGGAGCGAAGAACAACCGGGTATCCCGCCCGGTCAGCGTATCGCGATGGTCCAGTTCCAGCGTGTCGCCGGCCAGGGCGCGGCGGGCGGCGTCCTGCACTTCGGGGTCGAAGCCGCTATCGTCATCGAACATGGTGCTTCGCGCCACCCGCGTGCGATCGGGGTAGTCGAGAAACCCGCCGTTCCGGCTGATCACGAACCCGTAGCCCTGCGCGCCCAGATCGAGCCGGGCGAGCAGGTTGCGCACCTCCTGCAACGACAGGTCGGAGGTTACCACGCCGGCGGGCTCGTTCCGGCCGTCAGGATGGGCGAAGGGACGGGCATATTCGATCAGCACCTTGCCGGCCCCGGTAGCCAGAAACGGGTCGCTCCAGTTCGCTCCGCTGCGGATGGTGTCGTAGTACCAGGCCGTTTTGGGGGCGTTGGGATCATCAGAGGGGGGCCGGGTGTAATCGTAGGTGGCGCCGATCAACTCTTCGATGCTCCCCTCGGGGGTGCGGTACACATAGACCTGAAAGAGGCGCAGCGCGGGGTCGTAGACGAACGGTGCAAAGGTCACGGCCAGGCCGTTCACGTCGGGCGCGCCTTCGAGATCGGCGCGCAGTCGCTGAGGGATCTGGTCGAAGGGCAGGGCCCCGGAGGCCAGATCCTCGGCCAGGGCGTCGCCGAGGTCCTGCGCGGTGGCAAAGGCGGCATCAATGCTCGCTGCGGAGTCGCTCAGGCTCTGGCGCGCGAGGTTGGTTACGGCCGTGGCCACTGCCGCGCGCCGCTGGAGGTGCAGCGCGGTCAACAGAACGGTGAGCAGGAGCAAGGCCACGAACGCCGCGGCGAGCGCCCGGCGCCCCGTCAGGCGACTGGTAGAACTGGCAGTTGTGGTTGTCACTGGCAACTCTTCACCATGGGGTAAAGGGGTTTTCCTGGGAAGGCTGCGCCTTGCCGAACCCTCCGCCTGGCAGGGCCGAGACGCATCCGCCTCCCGCAGCGGGGCGAGGTCTCGGGCGGCCTGGCCGCCCGATAAGGCGCGTTTTTGGTGGTCATGGCAGCTCCGTCGCCATAACCAGCGAACAACCTGGAGTCTGGGACTTGCCCGAAAGGCATCGCATCGGCCCTGCTCCGCCCGGACAGGCGGTGATACCGAGACGGGTCTCGCTACGCCGCGCCAGGCGCCACCTCAAAGGCGACCATGCCGAGCGCGACGCCATTTACCTGGATGGTCACAGTGTGCGGCCCCGGATAGACCGGACGCCCCCCCACCGGAGCGAACGAGTGGCGTTTCTGCACATGCAGTGTTGCGCCGGGCGCCAGCCACTCCGAGCGGAGCTTGAAGACCTTTGCGCGGGTGGCGCCTCGGGCGCCGGGCATCCGCAGGACGTAGTCAACAACCAGCACTTGCCCCGTTGGCGCGGTGCTGCGCAGAGTAACGCTCAGGGTCACCGTGTCGCCTACTGCCACGCGGGTCGGCGCAAACTCCAGGGCCACCAGGGCCACCCGGGGCGCCCCGGCGCCAAGCAACGCAAGCGCCGTGGGATGGCCCTGCTTGACCAGGGTACGCAGGGCATGGCGGATGATCCAGACCCGCTCCGCGCCAGCGCCCTCGCGCCAGCGCGCAAGCGTCGCCAGTACCAGGTCGGGATGATCCTTGGCGATGTCATTCAAATTGTTGGCCACCGACTTGCGCACATAGGCCGATGGGTCATCTTTCAAATGTTCCAGCAACTCGAGCACAGGGGCGGGATCGGCGATAAACTGGGGCAAGCGCGCGGCCCAGGGCAGACGCGGGCGGGTCCCCTCGCTCACCAGCCGGCGGACGTGGAAACTCGGGTCGGTGACCCACACCTGAAGCGCCCGCAGGGTGCGCTCAGGGTAGCGCGCCAGAAAGGGACGGATGGCATACTCGGCCGTGTGGCGCTGGGTGATGGCGTGCATGGCCGCCAGCGACTCTTCGACGTGATCGAGGCCATAGTACTCGACAAATGCCGCCACCGGCATTAACCACCAGCCGTCGGTAAACACACCCTCGGCTTTGGTATGGGGTGGACCGAGGGTCGCCAGCAGCACCTGCAGCGCCGCGGGATAAGCGGGCGGCAGATAGGCGCGCAAGCCGGCAGCGATCGCCGCGACGCGCGCCTTTAACTCCAGGGGCTCAAGCTGCGGCGCGACGGCGGCCACGAACGCCGCCTCCGGGAACGACGGCGCCACGGCGCCGATGCGCCGGGCCAGATCCGCCACCATGTCGGGCCCGAAGTGGTGTTTGAAGGGCTGCGGTTCACGCGACATGGGGCGCTCCTTGTCATCTCGCGCAGACTCAAAAGGGCCGAGCGGCGTACCGCTGCGGCCCTGAAGGTATCATCAGCGACTACTGCTGAATTGCGGGGTGCGCCACAAGGTAGTCCAGCGCGTCCTGAACCGTCTCGATCTTTTCGGCGTCGTCATCGCTGATTTCGATGTCGAACTCTTCCTCGATGGACATAATCAGTTCCACCAGGTCGAGCGAGTCGGCCTTGAGATCCTTGGCGAACGAGGCACCGGGCACCACCTGCGTTTCATCAACGCCGAGTTGTTCGGCGACAATCTTGCGCAGGCGCTCTTCGATATCGGTTGATTGCATGTCACACCCTTTCATCTCACCCAACGGACACTGCGCGCGCCGGTGACGCGCGTCACGACTCCTCGGACCTGGGGCGATAGCGCAGCACCACCGTGCCGAGGACGCCGTTCACGAAGCGACTGGAATTATCGCTACCGAACTGCTTGGCCAGTTCCACGGCCTCGTTGATCACCGCCTTTACCGGCGTGCGTTCAAGATCATCCACCAGCAACTCATAAAGCGCGATACGCAAGATCGCCTTATCCACGCCGGGCATCTGCGTGATGGGCCAGTTTGGGGCGGCCTCTTCGATAATCCGGTCCAGGTAAGAGCGATGCTCCCAGACGCCAAAGACCAGATTGCGCAGAAAGCGTTCGCCATCGGCGGCAAAGGACTCCTCTTCGAGCCGGCGCTCATAGACCACATCAATGGGATGGTCCGTAGCATCCACCTCGAAAAGGATCTGCAGCGCGGCGATGCGGACGCGATGACGCAAACTACCCACGCAGGACCTCCCGAGCGTGCAGCAAGCGACCTTCGTAAAACGACGCGCGCCAAGCCACGGGTCAAACGAGGTATGGCAGCGCCGGAAGGCCTTGCCGGTCGAGGGGGCGGCAAGTGGTGTCGCCACCACTGTTTGCCAGCAACCGTGACCTGCGACTCCCTGAGGAACACGTCGTCCATCCATTCAGGACATTCGCTGGCCAGGGCGCAGTTCCAGTTCTCGCGGCAGACCCGACCCGCCCGCCGTTCGGCCACTCGGCCGCCTTTGAGCCGCCGGTGCGCGCCAGAAGGACGCGCTCGAGCGCAGGGGCGACCTGACCGGTTACACAACGGCGGCGGCAGAGCGCTCCTCCTTCCAGGTGCGGAGCAACTCGCCGACATAGGCCGTATGGTGACGAGCGGCGCGAAACTCCGGGTCATCGATCAGAGCCAGTTGGAAGGGGATGGTTGTTTTGATCCCCGTAATCACACATTCGTTGAGCGCCCGGCGCATGCGATTCAGGGCATCATCGCGCGTTTCGCCCCACGTGATGATTTTCGCCAGCAGCGAGTCGTAGTGGCGCGGCGGCGTATAGCCCGCATAGAGATGCGAGTCAACACGCACTCCAGGGCCGCCGGGCGGCAAATAGAACTCTATTTCGCCGCCAGCCGGGAGGAAGTCCCGTTCGGGATCTTCCGCGTTAATACGACACTCCACTGCGTGCCGTACTAGTTTAATATCATTTTGTTGCAGCGTCAAGCGTTCTCCAGAGGCGATCAGCAATTGCCAGCGCACCAGATCCACGCCGGTCACCATTTCGGTCACCGGGTGTTCAACCTGAATGCGCGTATTCATCTCGATGAAGTAATAATTCCCCTCCTGATCCATGAGAAATTCAAGTGTTCCAGCATTCACATAGCCAATGGAGGCGATACCGCGCACGGCATCGGCGCCCATCTTCGCCCGCACCTCGGGGGTGACGATCGGGGAGGGCGCCTCCTCGACGATCTTCTGATGGCGGCGCTGGGCCGAGCAGTCGCGTTCACCAAGGTGGATGGCGTGGCCATAGCGGTCGGCGAGCACCTGGATCTCGACGTGGCGCACCTTCGTGAGGTACTTCTCCAGCAGCAGATCGCCGCGCCCGAAGGCCGCTTCGGCCTCGGCCCGCGCAGTGGGATAGGCGCGCACGAGATCACCCTCGTCATAGGCCACGCGCATGCCGCGCCCGCCGCCGCCCGCGGAGGGCTTGAGCAACACCGGGTAGCCGATCTGCCGGGCAATCTCGATCGCCTCTTCGAGATTGCGCAACTCGCCTTCCGAACCGGGCACCGTCGGCACCCCGGCGGCGCGCATCGTCTGGCGCCCGATGGCCTTATCGCCCATGAGGCGCATCGTCTCGGCGGAGGGGCCCACGAAGGTCAGTTTGACATCGGCGCACATCTCGGCGAAGTAGGGGTTTTCCGAGAGGAAGCCATAGCCGGGGTGCACGCTATCGCAACCGGTGATCAGGGCGGCGGTGATCAGGGCGGGCGGGTTGAGGTACGACTTGGCGGCGGCGGACGGACCGATGCAGACCGCTTCATCAGCCAGGCGCACGGCGAGCGAGTCGCGATCGGCCTCGCTATAGGCGACCACGCTCTTGATGCCCAGTTCCTGACACGCGCGAACGATCCGAACGGCAATTTCGCCCCTGTTGGCAATGAGGACTTTGTTGAGCATACTGGCCCCGAGGATCAACTGGTGTTGCGACAATCTGGTTGTGATGGATAGTTTTTTGCGGGGAGGGCTTCGCCCTCCCACGCCCCCTCCCGCCGCATCCATCACCATCTAGGTCATTACCAT
>DAOUDA010000120.1:0-21746 GCA_034431835.1 Chloroflexaceae bacterium
CGCCCGCGGGCGCGAACGCTACGGCTCGCACCTCTACCGCGAGGACGCCGGCGCCGCGACCCGCGTGCCGGCCACGCCCGCGCGCTACGCCGCCGACGCGCCGGAGGTGCGCGGCTTCGAGATCCTGCGCGCCACCTTCGACGCCTGGCTGGCCCGCGACCCGCGCGTGTGCATCTTCGGCGAGGACGTGGGGGCGCTGGGCGACGTTAACCAGGGTACCAGCGGCCTGCAACAGAAGTACGGCAAGCTGCGCGTCAGCGACACCGGCATCCGCGAGGCCACCATCATTGGCCAGGCCATCGGCATGGCCATGCGCGGCCTGCGCCCGATCGCCGAGATCCAGTACCTCGACTACATCCTCTACGCCCTCAGCCCGCTGAGTGACGACCTGGCCAGCCTGCACTGGCGCACCCGCGGCGGCCAGGCCGCTCCGGTCATCGTGCGCACCCGCGGCCACCGCCTGGAGGGCATCTGGCACTCCGGCTCGCCGATGGGCGCCCTGGTACACCTGCTGCGCGGCATGCACATCTGCGTGCCCCGCGACATGACCCGCGCCGCCGGGTTCTACACCACCCTGCTGCGGGCCGAGGAGCCGGCCCTGGTGGTCGAGCCGCTCAACGGCTACCGCCGCCGTGAGCGCCTGCCCGCCAACCTCGGCGAGTACAGTATTCCCCTCGGCGTCCCCGAGATCCTGCGCCCCGGCGCGGATGTGACCGTGGTAACCTACGGCGCCTGCTGCGCCATCGCCCTGGAGGCCGCCGAGGCCCTGGAGCAGGTAGGCATCGACGTCGAGGTGATTGACGTGCAGACCCTGCTGCCCTTCGATGTCCACGGCATCATCGGCGAATCGCTCAAGAGGACCAGCCGGGTGATCTTCTTCGACGAGGACGTGCCGGGCGGCGCCTCGGCCTACATGCTCCAGCAGGTGCTCGAGGTCCAGGGCGGCTACTGGCATCTGGACGCCCCGCCGGTCACGCTCACCGCCCGGCCCCATCGCCCCGCCTACGGCAGTGACGGCGACTACTTCTCCAAGCCCAATGCCGAGGACCTCTTCGATGCGGTGGCGGGGTTAATGGCGGTGTAGGGCGATTTTGGATTTTGGATTTTGGATTGCGGATTGCGGATTGTCCGGGTGGTGTTCCTCGCGGATCTGGCAGGGGGGCGCGGGGAAAGCAGGTTTTCCCGCGTCCCCCTGCTCCTTACGTCGTCTCCTCCAGCACACGCGCGACGGCCGCCTCCCAGGGCGTCGCGCGGGCGCGGCGTTCGGCCTGCGCCGCCGTCGCGGGGTCGAGCGTGGCGTGGGTGGCCGACAGCACCGCCCGCGCTGCGTCCACCGTTTCGCGCCAGGTGGCGGGATGGCCCATGGCCAGGGCGGCCAGTTCATGGGCCTGCTCCGGCGCGCCGGTTTCGCTCAGCACCGTCGCCAGACCCACCAGAGCGTCCATAACGTAGGGTGCCACGCCTACCTCGCGGGCCAGCCGTAGCGAGGCCAGCCAGTGCTGGCGCGCCGCCGCTAGATCGCGGGCGGCGTAGGCGCCCTCGGCCAGATTGGCGTGGGCCGCGGCGGCGCCGTGACGGTCGTCCAGGCTCTCGAAGATGTTCAGGCTCTCGTTGAGCAACTGGCGTGCGGCGGCGTGATCGCCCATCAGCCCCAGCACCCGCCCCAGGCTGCACAGGCTCCAGGCGGCGCTCACCTGGTCGCCCATGGCGCTGAAGAGGGTGCTGCTCTCGGTCAGCAGATCCCTGGCCCGGGCATAGTCCCCCTCGCTGCCCGCCAGGTCGCCCAGGGCGTCGAGGGCCCAGGCGATGCCGGGCTGATGGCCGAGGGCCTGGTAGGCGGCCAGGCCTTCCTCCAGCAACCGCCGCGCGCGCGGCGCGTCGTCGCGCTCGCTGGCGACGATCCCCAACCCGGTGAGGGTGTAGGCCACATCGAGAGCCTGGTCGTGGGCGCGCAGGACCGGCAGCGCCGCTTCCAGGCGTTGCTCGGCGGTGGCGAATTCGCCGATCCAGCAGCACAACGCGCCAACGCGCGCCCTGGCCCGCGCCAGCAGCACCGCGCGGTCCGCGGCGGGCGCGTCCCCCGGCGGTGCCTGCTCCAGCCGCTCGACCAGGGCCTCCAGGGCCGCAATGCCGTCGCTGTACCAGCCGCGCACCTCGTGCAGGCGGTAGAAGCCGTCGAGCGCCAGGGCCAGTTCCTCCAGACACAGCTCGGCGACGGCCCAGGTCCAGGCTTTCCAGAGATTGTCGTACTCGCTGTCGAGTTCGGCGAGGGCCTGCCGCTGGTGGGCGCCCTGCAGGTCCTGGTTGCGTCGCTCCAGCAGCCGGGCGTAGAAGCGCACAAGGCGCAGCATCGTCGCCCGTTCCTCGGCAGGATCGGCCGCCAGTTTGCGCGCCGCGAACTGCCGTAACAGCTCGTGGATGGCGTAGCGCCCGGCCCGATCGCGCCGGATGAGGGCCTTGTCGGTGAGCGCCGCCAGGACCAGCGGCGAGGCCCCGGCCACGTCGGTCGCCGCCACCCGGGTAAAGCCATCCTCGAAGACGGCGAGTTGCCGCAGGGCCTGCTGCTCGGTGGCGCTGAGCCGCTCCCAGGTCTGCGTGAACACGCCCTCGACGCTGCGGTGGCGCTCCGGCACATCGAGCAGGGTGGTGGTGAGCAGGGCCATGCTCTGGGTCAACTCGCGGGCGATCTCCGCCGGGGTGAGCACGCGCACCCAGGCCGCGGCCAGTTCAATCGCCAGGGGCATGCCCTCCACCAGCCGGCAAATCTCTACCACTGCCGGCAGGTCCTCCGGCGTGAGTTCAAAATCGGCGCGCACCTGCCGCGCCCGCAGGGCGAAGAGTTGCACCGCGGGGTAGGTGGCCGGGTCGCGCGTCGCGTCGTCTTCCTCCGGAACCGCCAGACCGGCCAGGTCAATCACCCACTCCTCCTGGAGCTTCAGGCGCTCGCGCGAGGTGACCAGCAATTTCAGGCGCCGGGTGCGATGCACCAGGGTCCGCAGCAGCGCGGCGCCCTCCACGGCCTGATCGAGATTGTCGAGCACCAGCAGCACCGCGCGGT
This sequence comes from Chloroflexaceae bacterium, assembly GCA_034431835.1. Lineage (GTDB taxonomy): Bacteria > Chloroflexota > Chloroflexia > Chloroflexales > Chloroflexaceae > JACAEO01. The sequence continues at coordinate 3,059 of DAOUDA010000120.1, forward strand.
CGTAGAGCGCGGCGCAGAGGCGCTCCAGCGCATCACCCTGGCCGGTGACGCCCAGGGTCGCGCCGATGGCGGTGATCAACCGCTCGCCGCTGCTCACGCCGACCAGCGAGATCTGGTACACGCCATCGGGGAAACGGGCCGCGTGCTGCTGCGCCGCCTGGATCGCCAGGCGCGTTTTGCCCATCCCGCCGGGGCCGATCAGGGTGAGAATGCGGCAGGCCGGGTCGTCCAGGGCCTCGGCGATGCGTTGCAGTTCCTCCTCGCGCCCGAGGAAGGGCAACGTAGGGGCCTCAATCGCCGCCGCCAGGCCCGGCGCGGCGGGGAGCCGCGGCGGCGCGCTGCTCCAGCGGCTGGCCTGCGGCCCGCGGTCGCCCTGGCGGATCTCCTCGTAGAGCGCCTGCGTGGCGGGGTCGGGCGCGGCGCCGAGTTCGCGTTCGAGCGTATCGGCGAGCAGGCGGTACTGGCGCAGGGCCGCCGTGCGCTGGCCCGCCGCGGCGTAGAGTTGCATCAGGCGGCGATGGGCCGGCTCGTGCAGCGGGTCGAGCGCCAGCCAGCGCCGGGCGTAGCCGATCGCCGCCTCCAGGTCGCCGGCGGCCTCCGGCTGCGCGCTCAGGCGGTCGAGGGCCTCGGCCAGTTCCTGGCGCAGCCGTTCGGTCTCGAAGAGTTGCCACTCCTCGAAGGGGGCGCTGCCGGGCAGGCTGAAGCCGGCCAGAAAATCGCCGCGGTAGAGCGCCACCGCCGCGCACAGATCGGCGCGGCTGCCCGCGAGCAGGTGGGCGCGGAAGCGCTCCACGTCGAAGGTAAAGGCCGCGTCGCGGATGAGGGCCAGCCGGTCGCCATTGATGTGGAGCCAGGGGCGGAAGATGGGCATCAGCACCGCCAGGGCGCGGCGCAGCCCCGCCCGCGCCGCGGCAGGCTCGTCGTCGGGGGCCAGCAGCGCCGCCAGGGCGTCGCGGGCGTGCTCGCCCGGCTCCATCGCCAGGTAGGCCAGCAGGGCCAGGGCCTTGCGCCGCTCGATCGCCACCGGCGCGCCATCGGCCAGCACCTCCGGCGGGCCGAGCAGCCGTAGTTCGATGGTTCTCGCAGAGGGGAGGGTTTGAAAGGGCTGCGCCCTCCCGGAAACATCATCGTTCATACCGCGGTTCCCATTCCCCTGGACGAGAGGAGAGTTTCGGAAGACCAGGTAGTCTGTGCACTACGTTTCCTTGCCTTTCCGCCCCCCTCCCAACCTCCCCCCGGTGGGGGGAGGCGCCGGACTTCCTCCCCCGGCGGGGGAGCGCCGGGGAGGGAGCGGAGTTGCCGATTGGAGGGGCGTGGGGAAACCTGGTTTCCCCACGCCCCTGCCCGCAGGGAGGTCAGGTGTGAAAGATGTTTCGCCCCTACACTCGCAGAGCTATTGTACCCGCCCTCCCGTCACACGCAACGCCATCCGCAACGCCCCCCGCAACGCCGGACGGCACGGGCGCGCAACGGCCACGGTGTAGAGTCAGGGTGAATGGGGCCAGTCGCGGCCCAGGGTAAACGGCCCCGTACTTCAGGTCTTTGTTGGCTCTGGCGGCTACGCCTGTCAAAACCAACGAAATCCTGTCGCGCAACGGACCCGCGCCAATCCCCGCTACGGGAGGTGGACGTTGCACCACCCTGGGTGTTGGACGAAGAGTACTATGTTACGGCGCATCCCACAATACTGGACCTGGCGGTTCCTGCTGGGCTTCTTCTTCCAGACCATCCCCGCCGCGATTCTCACCCCGCTGCTCACGCTGACCCTGGCCGAGCGGGGCGTGGAGGCCTGGATCATCGGCAGCCTGGTAGCCGTGGGCTCCATCTCCTATATGCTGGCCCTGGCGGCCACGCCGGGCCTGGTCCGGCGCTATGGGCAGCAACTGGTCTTCCGCGCGGCCCTGGCCCTGGGCGCCCTGGCGCTGGCCGGGCTGGCGCTGTTTGAGCATCCGCTGCTCCTGGCCGGCGGCTTTGCCCTGGCGGGCTTTACTGCGGGCCTGCGCTTCACCCTCGCCGAGAGCTGGGCGCCGGCGCTGGCTACGCCGGAGACGCGCGGGCGGGTCATGGCGTTGTTCCAGACCAGCATCGGCGCGGCGCTCTTCGTTGGCGCCGGCAGCCTGCTGGTGACGGGCATTCACGGTCCCGCGTCGCGGGTGCTGGCCCTGGCGACGGGTCTGGCCGGGCTGGCGCTGCTCTGGCCGATGCGCGCGCCCGCGGGGGCCCGCGAGGCGCCCCTCAAGGCCGGTTTGCGCGGCGCGCTGGCCCAGGTCGGGCCGCTGGCGCTCGGGATGGCCCTGCTCGGCGGCCTGTTCGAGTCGGGGTTGAGCGTGGCCCTGCCGCTCTACGGGCTGCAGGTCGGCTTTGGCTCGACCCTGGCGACCGCCATCGTCACCGCGATGGGGCTGGGTAGCCTGGCGCAGTACCCCTTCGGCGCCCTGGCCGACCGCTGGCCGTGGCGCCAGGTAATCGTCGGAACTACGGCGGTGATCGCGCTGAGCGCGCTGCTCCTGCCCCTGGCCCAGGGCGCGCCCTGGCTGCTGCTGCTCCTCGGCGTGGTCTGGGGCAGCGCCGGCGGCGGTCTGTACACGCTGGCAACCATCCGCAACAGCGCCCGCTTGCGTGGCGGGCGCCTGATCACCGCCTCGGCGGTGACGCAGTTCGCCTACATGATCGGTGACGCCAGCGGCCCGGCCATCGGCGGCGTGGCCATTGATCTCGCGCCGGGGTTCGGTCTGCCCGCCCTGGTGATCGGCGCCGGCCTGCTCGGGTTGGGCCTGATCCTCAGCGTGACCGAGTCCGGGCAACGCTCCCTCCCCTCCGCCGGCCCCGCCCCTGGCAGGGCCGAAGCATAGGCCGCGTCCAGGCTTCGGCGAAACAGGGGCCTGGAGAACCCTTCTCAGGTGTAGGGTTTTCCGGCACATCCTCGCGTCGCATTTGCCATCTGGGGCATCAGGACGCCCAGATCCCCCCTCTCCACCTACGGTGGAGAGGGGGCAGGGGGGTGAGGATCGGAAGCGCCCTGGAACGCCGAAAACCCCTTCGCGCTCGAAAAACCCTGCACCTGCAAGCCGGAGAACCCCGGGTTCCCCCCGCCCCTCCAGCCGCGCCCCGGCGTGGGCCGGGGTGTGGGGAAGCCCGGGTTCCCCCCCACCCCTCCGCCGCGCCCTTCCAAAAGATGAGAATCTTTTCCATTGACAGACACGAAGCAACTGTGATATAACATGCGTAACGCATCGCGTTATCCCTCGCCTGATTCTCCTCATGTCTACCGGGAATACGGCCTCTGTCGCGGACCGCGCAGCGTCTTGTAATCCCCGAGACACGCAGCCAGACCCGAAGGGGTGGGAGAAGAGCAGGCCCGGCGGAACAATGGCGATCCGTCGGCTGGCGACAGCGGCGTCGCCGGCGGCTATGCAACGACTGGAGGACTTCCATGGCTCCCGTTACGCTACCCCTGGCCGGTCTCACCCGACTGTTCAAGTTCCCGGACATGGTGCGATCGCTCGGCGGCGTCAGTCCGCAGGAGATCGGCCTGTTGCTGAAGAGTATTACGAGCAAGCGGCGGCCACAGGCGCTGCCGCCGATCAATAGCGATTTCTACGACATCAGCGATATGCTGACGGAGAAGGAACGGGCCGTGCAGCGGGGCGTCCGCGCCTATATGGAGCAGCGGGTGCGCCCGATCATCGGCGCCTATTGGGAGCGGGGCGAGTTTCCCCACGAATTGCTCCCCTCCTTCGCCGCGATGACCCGCGACGTGCTCGGCGATCGCCTCCACGGCATCAGCGGCATTGGCCCCGTGGTCGGCGGGATCATCGCGATGGAACTGGCCCGTGTTGACGCCTCGATGTACACCTTCCTGGGCGTGCACTGGGGTTTGGCGATGGGCTCAATCGATCTGTTCGGCAGCGAGGAGCAGAAGCGGCGCTGGCTGGGGCCGATGCAGCGCTTCGAATTGATCGGCACCTGGTCGCTCACCGAACCCGAGGTTGGCTCGGCGGCGGCGGCGGGCCTGACGACCACGGCGCGCCGCGACGAGCATGGCTGGGTGCTGAACGGGGCCAAGAAGTGGTGCGGCAACGCGCCCTTCGCCGACCTGAACATCGTCTTCGCCCGCGACGTGAGCGATCACCAGGTCAAGGCCTTTGTGGTCGAACGTGGCACGCCTGGCTATCACGTCGAGAAGCTAGAGGGCAAGATCGCCCTCCGCGTGGTGCAGAACGCCGACATTCGCCTCGAACAGGTGCGCGTGCCGGAGGCCAACCGGCTGCCCGGGGTAAAGAGCTTCCGCGACGTGGCCCGGCAGTTGGGCATGGCCCGCGGCCACGTGGCCTGGGCGATGACCGGCGTGGCCATGGGGGCCTACGAACGCACCCTGGAGTACGCCAACCAGCGGATCCAGTTCGGGCGGCCGATCACCGGCTTCCAGCTCGTGCAGAATGGCCTGGTGCGCATGCTGGGCAATGTGACCGCCATGCAGACCCTCTGTATGCGCTTGAGCCAGCTCCAGGCCCGCGACGGCAAGATCAGCCAGGAGCGCGCCTCGCTCGCCAAGGCCTACTGCGGCGAGCGCCTGCGCGAGACGGTGGCCATCGGGCGCAACATCCTCGGCGGCAACGGCATCCTGCTCGAGCACGAGGTCGCGCGCTACTTCGCCGATGCCGAGGCCCTCTACTCCTACGAGGGCACCCACGAGATGAATACGCTGATCGTTGGCCGGGCCATTACGGGGATGAGCGCGTTCCTGTAGGGCCTGTCAGCCCGGTTGTGACGACGGGTGGTTCGCGGGGAGGGCTTCGCCCTCCCACGCCCCCTCCCGCCGCGGTTGATCAGGGCGCCGAGCTTTCAATCCCCCGGGGAGCGCGGGTCCAGGCGGGGCTTTTTCCCTGCAACGCGGCGACGATCTCGGCGCCAAGCATGGCCGCCTCGCGGAGCCGGGGCGGGCTGACCCAGTCCACCGTATCGGCGCGGGTGTGGTCCAGCGGCTGCCGGGCGGCGGTGGTGAAGGCCACGCCGGGCACGCCGCGCAGCGCGAAGAAGCCGTGGTCGCTTTCCAGCCACGGCGCCACCCACACCACACCGGGGTAGCGGCGGATCAGGTGTTCCAACAACGCTTTGAAGGCCGGCGAGCCTGCCACCAGGGTAATGCTGTTGGGCGCCAGCCACTGCCCGACGCCATCGAAGTTCAGCACTGCCACGATCGCCTCGAGGTCGGCGCTGGATTGGCGGAGGTACTCCGCGGCGCCCGATGGCAGGTACTCCTCGCCGTTGAAGGCCACCACCTCCAGACCGATGCCAAGGTGATGCGCCCCCAGCATTTCCGCCAGCGCCAGCAGCACGGCCACGCCGGCGGCGTTGTCGGATGCGCCGGGCGTGTCGATCTTCGTGTCGAAGTGGGCGCAGAGCATGATGCGCGGCTCGTCGTGTGACCCGCGGCGCCCGATGACGTTGTAGGCGCTGCCCGTGCCGCGTCGGCTGTTGATCCGCAGCCGCACCGGCACGCCAGGCTGCCGCACGAGCAACAGGCCCACCTCGGCCGGCACCGTCGCTGAGGGCAGGGCGAGATCCGGGTCCTCGATCAGACGGGCCAGCGCCGCCGCGTGCGTCTGCACCATCAGCACCGCCTCGGGCGCGCCTTCCTCCAGGGCCGCGACGATCGCCGCGTCATGCTCGCCCTTCCACGGCCAGGCTTTGGGCGCCAGCGGCGCCGCGGCCACCTGGCCGTAGAGCACCGCCACCCGTCCGCGCATAGGCAACGCCTGGAGCTCGGCCAGTGTGCCGGCAACCACCGTGGGCGCCTGGACGTCGCAGGGCGGTGAGAAGGGATTCGCGCCTGCTGGCGCCGCAACACTGCCCACCTCGAGCGTCGTCCCCAGGTCTTCCCACGTGGGGCACGGGTAGGTCTGAAGTTCAACCGTAAAGCCGGCATTCTCAAGGCTGCGCGCGATGTAGCCTGCCGTGGCGACATTGGCCGCCGATCCCGCCGGACGGGCGCCGATCGTGCGGCTGAGATGGATAAGATGCCGCGTCAACTCCTGCTCAATGTGGGTCATTGGGCCATCCTCCTGCTGCGCCTACTGTAGCAGGGATGCGCCCGCCCTTGTAGAAAGTCACCCTTACCGGGCGTATAGTTCCGTTAACCCCGCCGGGTGCTCGCGCTGCCTCGGATGCCCTGAGAGGCGGCCCCCGTGGGGCCGAAGCACTGGCGTAGCCAATGCTTCGACCCACCATGTGCCCATCGTGCCGTACAATATGCAGTAGTTCCGCGCGCGGGGAGGCGCGCGGGTTCCGAGGAGGTCTGGCGCTATGCCTCAGGAGGGTATTACCCGCTATGAAACGGCAGGCGGGGCGCGCATCTACCGTCTGCCCGTGCAGGTCTTTCCGGCGCTCCGCGCCTATGTGCACCTGGTGATCGCCGGCGATTATGTCGCCCTGGTAGATACTGGCAGCGGGCAGGGTTCCAGCGATGCCGACCTGCTCCAGGGAATGGCGCGCATCCGCGACGAGTGGGACGAAGCCCTGGACTGGGGCGATATCGATCGCATCGTGCTCACCCACGCCCATATTGACCACCACGGTGGCCTCAATACCGTGCGCGCCCTCACCCCCGCGCCCCTCGCCGTGCACGAACTGGATCGGCGGGTGATCGTCAACCACGAAGAGCGCCTGACCCTCATGCGCTTCCGCCTGGGGGTCTTTTTGCGCCGCGCCGGGGTGGACGACGAGCGCCGCGCGCGTATGCTGGCGATGTACAGCGGCGCGAAACACAGCGTGCGCTCGATGCCGGTGGACGATGTGTTGCACGATGGCGACCTGCTCGACGGCGTGTTCCGCGTGATCCACGTCCCCGGGCACTGCCCCGGGCAGGTGTGCCTGCAGATCGACGATATTCTGCTCACCGCCGACCACGTGTTGCCCAACTTCTCGCTGTTCCTCTCGCCCGAGAGCCTGACGGCCTCCAACGGCGTCGATCACTTCTTGCTCTCGCTCCGCAAGGTTGCCGCCCTCAGCGATGTGCGCCTGGGCCTGGGCGGCCACGACCGCCCGGTGCTCGATCTGGGCGCGGCGGTGGCGAAGATCGAGGCCACCCAGCGCCAGCACATTGAGCGCGTCTATGAAGCCTGCGCCCGGCCCAGCACCATCGCCGAACTGACCGCCCGGCTCTACCCCTTCGTGCGCGACTACGACGAACTGCTCGCCCTCCAGAAAGTGGGCGCGTATGTGGAGTACCTCGACCAGCGGGGGATGCTCGCCATCGCCAATCTGCCCGAGGTGGCCGAGGACGATGCCGCCGCCCCGCGCTACCTGGCGGTGTGAACATGAACGTGGCCGCCCTCCCCTCGGGCAGGGGGTGAGTGGTCCGTGAACGAAGTTTCCTTGCCTTTCCGGCCCACCGCCCAGCCTCCCCCCGTTGGGGAGGAGGCGTCGGACTCACTCCCCCGGCGGGGGAGGGTTGGGAAGCTCTCAGGTGTAGGGTTTTCCGGCGCATCCTCGCGTCGCATTCGCCATCCGGGGCATCGGGACGCCCAACTCCCTCTCCATCTACGGTGGAGAGGGAGGCAGGGGGGTGAGGACTGTGAGCGCATTGGAATGCCGAAAACCCCTTCTCCCTCAAAAACCCTGCACCTGAGAGGGTTTGGGCAAGGGGCGAAGTTGCCGAAATACTTCGTTCACAGAGCACTCAGCCCGAGACGAGCGCCAGTTCACCCGTTTCGTCCACGGTCCAGACGGTTCCGTCGCTGGCAACCACGCCGGCCGCGCGCCAGCGTTCGGGCAGAGGGCGAGGCAAGGCCAGGAGACCTCCGCCAGGAGTGTCGAGGAGGGTAAAATCCAGTTGACCACGTTCGGCCACGTCAACTCGCACCCGCCAGCAGCCGTTCCACTCGCGGTAAAACTCGTAGCGCAGTTCCACCTCACCGAGCAGGCGGGTCAGAGTATCCTGGATGCAACGGCGCGCGATCGGCGCACGGCGTCGCAGGTCGGTCAGCGGTACGGGACGTCGGATTGTGCTCATCAACGGCACCTCCATCAGAGAACACAGCCCGTTGGAGGAGAGGTCTGGGGAAATCGAGTTTGCGCGCGCCCCGGCCGGATGCGAGAGGCACCCCCGCTCAGGAACCCCCTTGTGCCTTCCCAGTGTGGGCAACACAGTCGCAGACCGTCTACTGCCGAAAGCGTTCCAGCGCGAAGGCAATCGCCTGTTGCAACGTGCTTCGGGTCACAATATCGCGCATATCCATGCCGATGTGCACCAGGGTCTGCGCAATTTCAGGGCCAATCCCGCTCAGCACCACCTGGGCGCCGAGCAAACGCGCGGCCCGCGCCGCATGGATCAGCGCCCCGGCAACCTGGGTGTCTATCACTTTGACCCCGGTGATGTCGAGGATCACCAGCGAAGCGTGGTGCACTTCCACACCCTGGAGCAGCGTGGCTATAATCTGCTGGGCGCGAGCGCTATCAACCGTCCCGATGATCGGCATGACCACCACGTTGGACCAGATCGGCAACAGCGGGGTGGACAGTTCGCGTAAAGCCGCGCGTTGCACTTCGATCACGTGCTGCTGGATCTCGTACTCGCGCAGCGCACGTTCAACCTTCTGCCGTTCGGACATATCGCGCATAATGCCGGTTATGTAGGCACGTTGACCGTCTGCATCATAGTGCGTCAGGAGGACTAGCGAAACCGGTATCTCATCGCCGCGGGTATTGACTATCGCAGAATCGCCGCTCCAGTATCCATTGCGATCCGCCAGCGGAATGGCTTGCTCAGAGATCACCTTCGCCGCCCAGGCAGGGTGAAAGTCGTTAATCTGCATACCGGCAAGATCAGCGTCATCAGCCAGACCCATGAAGCGCCGTCCGGCTTTGTTCATATAGACCACTTGCCCCTGCGCGTTCGCCATACCAATGACATCGGGGGTGTTCTCCAGGATTTCCATCAGGCGGGCGGTCTCCTTTTCGGCCTTCTTGCGCTCGGTGATGTCCTCGATCGCGCCGATCAGCCCGATGACGTTCCCGGACGGATCAAACAGCGGTGCCTTCGAAAACCGGACGTAGCGCAACTCACCCTGGGCGGCCCTGACCTCGGCTTCGTAGATCTGCGTTGTTCGCTGGCGCATCAGGTTCATATCCGCCTGATGGTACACGTCTGCCAGGTGCGGCGGAGCTAGATCGTAGGCGGTTCTACCAATGATTTGAGCGCGATCGCGCCCCAGGAAGGCGGCGAAGGCCGCATTACAGCCTGCATAACGCCCGCTGGCATCCTTATAGAAAATCGGCACGACCAGGGCATCAAGAAGGTACTGAACATCAAAACCGCTCGCGAGGACATGGAAAGAATCTGTTGCGGCACGCGCCAGTTGTTCCTCTAGTTCCGCAACACGCTGGCGCAGGCTCGCCAGTTCAGCCTCGGTTTCGTGGTTGCTCATCGTGGATGACATCAAGGCCACCTCGCGTGTTATGTTGTTACAGGAAGGTGCATGGCCTCTCGCTCTTCACATAGTATAGCGCATATCACCTGAAAGGCAACGGTTTGTTGACTTGTGTTTATAACTTTTCCTTTACCACAGGCGTGATCCTCGCCGATCAGTGATGTGACAGGACAGACGCGGTGGAAACTGCGTCGACCCGCACCTTTCCACCGCGTCTGTCTTGTTCATATGACGGTAGTTGTTGCAGCCCGCTTCAGGTTGTGAAGCCCGGAGTATCAGACGTGCCCGTGCAAGGAGGCAGCACGCTGCCTCCTTACCCGCGGTCGCCGTTGAGAGACGGCGCAGGACTGCTATATATAGCAGCCCGCTTCAGGTGGTGAAGCCCGGAGTATCAGACGTACCCGTACGGACGCAGCGCGCTGCGTCCGTACGCACGGTCGCGGTTGAGAGATGGCGTAGGACTGCTATACCAATTCCCGTTCAAAACCGCATCGTCCCCACATCGCATCAGGAGCCATATACGGCAATCCCATACGCTCACAAACCCCGAAGGCCGTTTCAGGCTTTTGGGACCTCAAAAGCAGCCCAGATCATGAGCAAGAAGCTCAGGTAGTTCACCGGCGTGCGGATGGCGTTGAGGTTGTTCCAGGCATTGCGCGCGTTTTCCCAATCCGCAGGGGGAGCGGCGGGATCCCAGGTCAGCACCGCGTTGTTGATCGGCACATTCAGCACGATGGTGAACACACCCACCCCGAAGAAGAAGAAGGCCCACCCCAACGCCGTCAACCGCCAGTACAGCGTGTGACGCTCGTTCCATAAGCGCACCAGCGGGTAGAGCGGCAGAACCATGGCCAGAGTGGCCACCACAATGACGCCGGTGGGGAAGGCGTCCAGCGTGCGGATCAAACCCTGCTCCACCTTCGTGTATTCGGTGGCGCTCAGGGTAGCCAGGGTGGGAATCACTCCCTGCTCAAAGGTATAGAGCAGCCCGGAAAACAACCCGATCCCAAAAGTGAACAAGGCATGGGTTATACGAATGCTTCGCACAGGACTCTCCTCTGGTAATTTACCACAAAGGCGGTTCGAAGATCTTGAGTGCCACGATGATCAGCACCAGCATACCCATCACCGCGCCAATCTGGTTAGAACGCCGCGCCAGCGCCTTATATTCCGCATCGTCCGTTCCTCTGGCTTCCAGGGTTTTGATCTGCCGACTGAGCAGGGGGGTATACACCCCGTAGGCAAGCGCCATCGCCAGCACGTACAGCCCGATTGCCACCCATAAAAACGGAGCGACGGCTTTACCCATCACGATCATCAGCACGCCGGTTGCGCCGCCGACCAGATAGCACGGGTTGGCTATATAATCGTCAATGAACTTAACCCCACGCAGGACGAAAGGCAGGCTGGCAGCATCGTTCGTGCCGCGCCTGATCCAGATGACGTAACTCGCATTCAACCCTACTGCGACCATCGTGGTAAAGATATGCGCGAAGACGAGCAGCGCGTAGATCTGAGGATGCGCGCCTTCAGGGGGCAGGTGCATGGGAGGCGCCTCTCTATTGACGGGGGACCAGCACTGCGACTATAATCGAAACCGGATGGACGGTCTATGATAATTCGTCTGTTTTTCTTTGCCTTTTGTCCAGAGTATGGACTCATTGTCTCACATTTTGAACACAATGCGCCTGAAAAGCAGCGTGTACTGCCGCTCCGAACTCGGTCCATCATGGGGGTTGCACTTTGCGCCATGTTCGTGCGCTGTTTTTCACGTTCTGCATCGGGGAAATGGCTACCTCTGCGTGAAAGGCGACAGCGGGTTGCTGCCGCTGCAGGCCGGAGATGTGGTGCTTCTCCCAGGAGGTGAGGAGCATTCTATTCTGGAAACGCCCGATGCGTCGCTTTGTTGCAACCTGGCGATCGATCAGTGGGGCGAGTGCGCCCTGATGCGCTGGAGCGACACGCCGGCGGCAGTGATCCTGTGTGGCGCCTTCGATTTTGAGCATACCGGAGCCTATTCATTGCTGAAGCGCCTGCCCCGCGTGGTCCGCATTCCGTGCAGCGAGGGCAGCGCGCTGAACAGCATTCTGGCGCTGATGGCTTCCGAAGCGGAAGCCAGGCGCCCCGCCAAAGAGGTAGTGCTGCGCCGCCTGGCGGATATTCTGTTTATTCAGATTATTCAACGCTGGGTTGAAATCGAGGGAGTGGAGCGCTCCGGCTGGTTTGGCGCGCTGCACGATCCGCTGATCGGCAAAGCGCTGGAACTGATCCATGCCGAGCCTCAGCATCCCTGGACGGTCGCATCGCTGGCGCGGGCCGTCGCCTGTTCGCGGTCATTCCTTGCGGCCCGTTTCACGATGCTGGTGGGAGATCCTCCCATGGAATATCTCAGGCGCTGGCGCATACAGATGGCCACTCGCCTGCTGGTAGAAAACACCCACGTCAGTGTAGGCGATATTGCCGTTCAAATCGGATATCAATCCGAAGCTGCTTTCAGCAAAGCCTTTAAACGCGCCATGGGCGTCGCGCCGGGAGCGTATCGCAAGCGACAGATTGCCGAGCCGCAACGATCGCATGATTGACCGGACACGCCGTAGCGTGCGGGGGGAGGCTGCGTTTCCCCCGCATCTCCATGTTCCCCGGCTGCGACGGTGAGGATGGCCGCAGTTCGCCGGGCTTCCTGGCCGCTGCGGGCAGAGAACGACGGCTTCGTGGAGGGCCATGGGCCCTCCTCATCTCCCCGCCCCGAGGTGACCGCGGCACTGCTGTCAGGTGACCGTCGAGGAGCGGCAAGAGGCGATGCGCCCGTGTCGCCAGGAAGGAGTTGTTATGTCAAACTGGCCCACGCGCCCGGTGATCTACGAGATCAACACCTGGGTCTGGCTCAGCGAGTTGAGCCGGCGCCATGCTCAGCCGATCACCCTGGCGAATGTGCCCGAGTCGGTCTGGGATGCGCTGGCGGGCTGGAACATCGACGCGGTGTGGCTGATGGGCGTCTGGGAACGCAGCCCCGAAGGGCGCCGCATCGCGCTGGCCAACGAGGAGTTGATGGCCGGCTTGCGCCAGACCCTGCCCGATCTGCGGCCCGATGACGTGATCGGCTCACCCTTCTGCATCCGGCGCTACGAGGTCGATCCGCACCTCGGCGGGCGCGAGGGGCTGGCCTGTGCCCGCGAGGCCCTGGCGCGCCGGGGCATCCGCCTCATCCTCGACTTTGTGCCCAACCACGTCGCCCCCGATCATCCCTGGACGGCCGAACATCCGGAGTATTTTATCCAGGGGAGCGAGGAGGATCTGGCGCGGGCGCCGGCGGACTGGTTGCGCGTCGGCCCGGCCATTTTCGCCCGCGGGCGCGACCCGCACCTCGCCCCCTGGCCGGAGGTGCTGCAACTGAACGCCTTCAACCCCGGCCTGCGCGCCGCCGCCAGTGCCACCCTGCGCGACATCGCCGCTCAGTGCGACGGCGTGCGCTGCGACATGGCCATGCTGCTGATGAACGACATGTTCGCCCAGAGCTGGGGCCAGCGGGCCGGCCCGCCGCCCGCTGAGGAGTACTGGGCGGAGGTGCTCAACCCGGTGCGCCGGGCCGTCCCCGAATTCATCTGGATCGCCGAGGTGTACTGGAACCGCGAGTGGGACCTGATGCAGCTCGGGTTCACCTTCTGTTACGATAAGGTGCTCTACGACCGCCTGGCCCGCGGCGATGCCGGGCAGGTGCGCGCCCATCTCGCCGCCGCGCCCTCCTTCCAGGCGCGTCTGGTGCGCTTCATCGAAAACCACGACGAGCCGCGGGCCGCCACGCTCTTTGGCCCCGCCCGCCAGCGGGTCGCCGCCGTCGCCGCCATGACCCTGCCGGGGGCGCGGCTGCTCCACGAGGGGCAGTTCGAGGGCCGAACCGCGCAACTCCCCGTGTTTCTGGCCCGCCGCCCGATCGAGATCCACGACCAGGAATTGCCCGGCTTTTACCGTCGGTTGCTTGCCGCGCTCCGCAGCGAGCCGCTCCGGCGTGGTTCCTGGCACCTCTGCGTCTGTGACAACCAGGACGACCCGCAGGGCAGCCGCGACCTGCTGGCCTGGCTGTGGACCAGCGAGGCCACCTGGGCGCTGGTGGTGGTCAATCTGGGCGGCACGCCAGCCTACGGGCGCGTGCACATGGCCTGGGATGGCCTGTCCCGCCAACGCTGGACACTCGAGGACGCCCTCAGTGGCGCGACCTACGAGCGCGATGGTGACGAGATGTACCTGCGCGGGCTGCACGTGATCCTGCCCGCCTGGGGCGCGCACCTGTTTCTGACCGGCGTCCGGTGAAGAGAGCGGTCCCCCCGGCGGTGAGATCTTCTCTCTTGGCGCGCGGCGCGGCTGCTATGATACGAGGGGCGCGCCGCGCGCCAGAAGAAGGGGCCCTCTCCACCCGTCCTGCGGCAGGGAGATGGGGAAATCCGCCTTCCCCATCCCCCGCCGGTCAGGCGGGCAGGGCCACGGGCAACCAGAGGCTCCCGCCCCCCGCTACCCGGTGCGGGGCGCCAGCATCCCCGGCGGGCGGAGGCGCGGGGAACCCAGGTTTCCCGGAAGGATCATCGCGGGAGGGCCGTGCTCTCCTGCCCGCTCCGGTAGGGGATGAGGCAACCCGAGGTTGATCGATCATCATCCGCGACAGCGGAGGTGGAGCATGGACGCACTCGCCCAACGGGCCAACCACGGCGCCGGTCTCGACCGGCTGTTGCACGCCTGGCAGGGACGTTTTACGCTGGGTCTTTCACCCGCGGCCCTGACCCTCGCCTATGTAGACTGGCTCACCCACCTGGCCAACGCGCCGGGCAAGCAACAGGCCCTGGCCCAGCTTGCCCTGGCCCAACTGGTAACCTTCAACCGTTACGCCCTCGGGGCCGCCCTGAGTCCCCAGGCCCCGCCGGAAGATCCCGACCTGCCCGAGGACCGCCGCTTCGCCGCGCCAGAGTGGCAGCTCTGGCCCTTCAACCTCTATGCCCAATCCTTCTTGCTGGCTCAGCAGTGGTGGAACGCGGCCACCACCGGCGTGTCGGGCGTCTCGCGTCATCACGAGCAGGTGACCACATTTGTGGCCCGCCAGTTGCTCGACGTCATCGCCCCGACCAATTTCTTGCTGACCAACCCCGAGGTGCTCCACGCCACCTGGATGCAGGGTGGAACCAACCTGGTGCGGGGCGCGCTCAACGCGCTGGATGACTGGAAACGCTCCATCGAGGGGCGCCGGCCCGCCGGCGCGGAGCAGTACGTGCCGGGGGAGAATGTGGCGATTACTCCCGGCAAGGTCGTCTACCGGAACCACCTGATCGAACTGATCCAGTACGAGCCGGCCACCGAACGGGTGTACGCCGAACCGCTGCTGATCGTGCCGGCATGGATCATGAAGTACTACATCCTCGACCTCTCACCCCACAACTCCCTGGTCCGCTACCTGGTCGAGCAGGGCCATACGGTGTTCATTATCTCCTGGAAGAACCCCGGCCCCGACGATCGCGATCTGGGGATGGACAACTACTTCCGCGACGGGGTCATGGCGGCGCTTGACGCGGTGGGGGCCATTGTGCCCGGACGCCAGATCCACACCGCCGGCTACTGCCTTGGCGGCACCTTGCTGACCATGGTCGCCGCGGCCATGGCCCGCGACAACGACGAGCGTCTGCGGAGCGTCACCCTCTTCGCCGCACAGACCGACTTCAAAGAGGCCGGCGAGCTGACCCTCTTCATCGACGAGAGCCAGGTTGCCTACCTCAACGATATTATGTCCGTGCAGGGCTACCTGGACTCCTCGCAGATGGCCGGCGCCTTCCAGTTGTTGCGCTCGCAGGACCTGATCTGGTCGCGGATGATCCGCGAGTACCTGCTGGGCGTGCGCGAGCCGATGAACGACCTGATGGCCTGGAACGCCGACGGCACGCGCCTGCCCGCCCGGATGCACGCCGAGTATCTGGTGCATCTGTTTTTGAACAACGACCTGTTCGAGGGGCGCTACCGCATTGGCGAACGGCCAATCGCGCTGAGCGACATCCGCGTGCCGATCTTCGTCGTGGCGACGCGCACCGACCACGTCTCGCCCTGGCGCTCGGTCTACAAATTGATGCTTCTGGAAGATACCGAGGTGACCTTCGTGTTGACCAGCGGGGGACACAACGCGGGGATCGTCAGCGAGCCGGGCCACCCGCGCCGGAGCTACCAGGTTGCCACCAGTTACCCCAGCGACAAGTATGTGGATCCCGACACCTGGCAGGCGAGCGTGCCGGTCCGCAGCGGCTCCTGGTGGCCGGAGTGGAACCGCTGGCTGGCCGCCCGTTCAAGCGGCATGGCGGCGCCGCCGCGTATGGGCGCGCCCGAGTGCGGCTATGCACCGCTGATGGAAGCCCCCGGAACCTATGTGTTCCAGACGTAAGCCGGGAGGGGCGAAGCATCCTTCGCCCCTCCCGGAACCTCCCGGCGCGCAGGGGTACGGGGAAACCCGGTTTCCCCATGCTCACGTTAGCTTGTCAGCGCCAGTTCGTCGGCTTGAGCGATTTCAATCGGGATCATCGCCACTCGCGGCGCGGCGCTGTCGCGCACGCGCGTGGCGCCGTTGTATTCGCTGCACCAGTACTTCCCGTCCACCAGATAGGCGTAGTAGCACGTGCTGCCCGCCGGCACGGTCACCGTCGCTTCCCAGAACTGTTCACCCCGGCGCATCGGGGTGGCCGACGTGCTCCAGTTGTTGAAATCGCCCACGAGATGAATGCTATCGGCCCAGATCTGTGCTGGCAGGCGAAACACGACCATCACCTGCTCGTTATTGAGTGGGAGTTGCACAATCATCGGAGTACCCCCTGTATGTGTCCATCTGCCCGGCAAACGCCGCCGGTAGCGCCTGGGCACGCTGGAGGATACAAGCGGCTCTTCGTGGTTGATGCAGCCTTGCCGCGGTGATGGTCGCTCGTGCCTGGAGCCAGCCATCAACACCCTCCTCCTGCCTGTCTGATCTGAGGGTACCATTCCTCACGCGCCGCGTCACTCCGTATCACTACGAGACGCGCGTCACAAGCGCCGCGGATCCAGGGCTTTGCCATCGGGTCAACCCCGTAGTTCTACGGATCGGGTGTGCAGCTCCATGGCATTCTGATGGCAAATGGAGAACAAGCCGTGCCGAAGCCCCGGCGCCGGCACGGCTTCGGCCCAGGTAGGGCTGAAGTCACCAAACAATTGAGAAGCGAGCGCGCATGAGACCTGACATCAACTGGCAGCACTGGCTGCGCCGGCGCTTCGGCCCTACCTGGCCCTCGGGGTGCGGTACGGCCCCAGGTAGCGCTGTACAAGCGCCAGGTCGAACTCCTGCTGGAGCCAGGTGCGGGCGCCCTCGGCAGTGGCGGCCAGGGCGTGGCCGAGTTGCCGGCAGATCGCGTCGGCGAGAAACTGCGGCAGCGGCTCCTGGATACTGCTGACCCGCAGGGCCCCGCGGAAGGTCGCCAGCACCGCGCCCAGGGGCTCACGGGCGATCAGGGCCGCCGGCAACTCCAGGCGGTAGGCCGGTCCCAGGCCGTCGGGGCGGTAGTAGAGCACGTAGAGCTGCCCGTAGCCCCGCTCGATCGCCGCGCGCCGGTCGCGAAAATCGCCGATCGCCGGGCTGCGGTAGCCAGTCAGCAGATGCGGCCGGTCCTTGCGGATCAGGGGGGCCGGCAGGGCGTACTCGCCGGGGTTGAGCACGCTGGTCCAGAGGGTGCGATCGGTCACCGTGCCGCTCAGGCGCGGCGCCAGCTCCAGCACGTCGTCGGAGGCGGTGGCTGCTTTGGGATGCGCCACCACCCGCCGGCACTCCAGCACCAGCCGCCAGTCTTCATCCTGGAAGAAGGCTTCGATCAACGGGCGAAAGACATCCCACCAGGCCGGCGGTCGCCCGCCGCGGTGGTCCTGCGCGTAACGCACCAGCAGCCGGTTGATCTCCAGCAGCAGCGAGTAGAACGAACCGTCGAGCACGAAGAGGCCGCTGCTGGTGCTGCGGATGCGGCGGGCCAGCAGTCGCACCTCCAGCACCGCGCGCAGGCCGCCGAGAATGGCATCCAGTTCCTCGACCGGGGGCAACAGGCAGACGCGCACATCCTGGTCGGTGAGGGTGGCGTCTTCCACCGCGGCGGCGGCAATCGCGACAAAGGTCGCCCCGGCGGCGGGCACGGCGGCGTGGGCGCCATCAACGGCGCAGAGGCGCCGCGCTGGCCCATCGGGTGCGGCCTTGATCCGCCGGTCGAGCACGGCCCGCAGACGCTCACGCTCGTCCTCCAGGACGCGCAGGGTCTCGCGGCAGGCCTCGGCACAGGCCCCGATTGCCTGGAGCACCGCCGCGGGCAGCGCCGCGGCGCCAATGCGCTGCAGGTCCGGTTGCTGGCCGGCCTGGTCCATGGGATCATCCTTTCCAGGCTCTAAGTAAAGTCCGGGTGGCAGGGGCAAACCCTTCCATTTATGCCTCATGCAGCCCCAGGCGGCGCTCCAGGTCGCGCATTGCGGCCACCAGTTGATCCTGGCGAATGGCGGCGCTCATATCGCCGCGGGTGCGCTCGAGCACGGCGCGCAGCGCGTCGGTGGTGCGCCGCAGGCCGCCGGTGATTGCATCGGGGTAGTCCACCGTCACCAGGGCCGCATAGACGTCGTCCATCAACTGCAGCAACGTCTCGCCTCTGGCCGTCTCTCCCCGGCGCAGGCCGTCGAGAATGGCCCGGCGCAACTCGCTGGCCGCCTCGGCCAGGCCGTTGAGGTAGGGCGCAGGGTCAACCCCGAGCGCCGCCACGCCCGGCGGTTCGCGCCCGGCGAGGAAGGCCAGCACCAGATGGGCCTCGGCGTACTCCTTCAGCGCGTCCTGCGTGTATCCCGCCGCGCGGATCTCCAGGTTGTTGGCCGTGGCCGCGTTAATCTGCGCGACCACCGCCCCCGCCGCGGCCAGCAGGCGCTCGGCTTCGGCAAAATCGCCCCGGTGGGTCGCGCGGATGCTGTTGGCGCACAGGCGGATCAGCCCCCGTGAAACCCCGATGACCTGCTCGCGTGCCCCGTGACTGGCGTCGATCTGCGCGACACACTGTGCCACCAACTCGTCAATGCTCATATGTTCTCCTTTGGTACGAGAGTATTATAGTGGTTTTTTCTGCACGTCCGGTTGCAGGTGTTCTACCCCATCCGTGTTGATGGCTATCACGCCAGTTTGCGATGACGTCCTGACGCCTCAGCGCGTCGGCCAATGGCCCGCGATCAGGCGATCAACACGGAGC
>DAOUDA010000121.1:0-11793 GCA_034431835.1 Chloroflexaceae bacterium
CGTTGTCCCCACGCCCGTGGGGGTGAACCGATAACCCGATGGGCGGCATTGTCCGCGAGCGGGTTGTCCCCACGCCCGTGGGGGTGAACCGGGCGGCCGCACGTATACGCTCCGCGCCAGCAGGTTGTCCCCACGCCCGTGGGGGTGAACCGATCGGGGTATCCCCCTGAAACATCCACAGGATGTTGTCCCCACGCCCGTGGGGGTGAACCGGACCAGATGCGCCGGAGCCGCAGGGGACTCGAGTTGTCCCCACGCCCGTGGGGGTGAACCGTCAGCCGAATCGGGCTGCCGGCCCGCAATCGGGTTGTCCCCACGCCCGTGGGGGTGAACCGAGCTGGCTGGCGGTGAGGGCGACGCCTTGCGCGTTGTCCCCACGCCCGTGGGGGTGAACCGGCCTTCCTTGACATGGGCGCTGGGCGACTGCGGTTGTCCCCACGCCCGTGGGGGTGAACCGGTACCTGTGTCATGTTTCCCACCTGTAACTCGGTTGTCCCCACGCCCGTGGGGGTGAACCGTCTGTGCAGGCGGGTATCCAGACCGCGATAGGGTTGTCCCCACGCCCGTAGGGGTGAACAAGCGTAGGGGCGACCGGCTGGTCGCCCCTACTCCATTCACAAATACCCCATCCCCAGCGCCAGGGCGCCGAGGCCGAGGAAAAAGGCGAAGCCGCAGACATCGGTCACCGTGGTGACGAAAATGGACGAGGCCAGGGCCGGGTCAATCTTGAGCGCCTTGAGGGTCAGGGGCACGATCACCCCGGCGAGCGAGGCCATGATCAGGTTGCCGAGCATCGCCAGGCCGATCACCACCCCCAGGGCCGGGTTGCCCTGCCAGAGCCAGCCGATCAGCCCGACCAGCACGCCGATCGAAACGCCGTTGCAGACCCCGATGAACGCCTCACGCAGCAGTGTGCGGCGAGCGTTGTGGAAGCTCACCGCGCCAAGGGCCAGGGAGCGCACGATGAAGGTAAGCGTCTGGGTGCCGGCATTGCCGCCCTGCCCGGCGACCACCGGCATGAACGCGGCCAGCATGGCCGCCTGGGCGATGACCCCTTCGAACTGGCTGACCACCGCGGCGGCCAGGAAGGCCGTGGCCAGGTTGATCACCAGCCAGAACACCCGGTCGCGGGCGGCGTGGGTGATCGGGCGCGCGATCTCCTCGTCGGCGGCCACGCCGGCCAGGCGGTACATGTCCTCGGTGGCTTCTTCCTGGACCGTATCGAGCAGTTCGGTGGCGTCCAGACTGCCCACCAGGCGTCCGTCCTCGTCAACCACGGGCAGGGCGAGGAAGCCCGAGTCGCCGAGGATGCGCGCCTGTTCCTCGGCAGGCATGGTGGCCGGCAGGCTGACCACCTCGGTGGTCATGATGGCGTCGAGGCGCGTGTCGGGCGCGGCGGTGACGATCTGCCGCAGGCTGACCACGCCCGCCAGGCGTCCGTGCTCGCCGGTGACGAAGAGGTAGTAGACGCTCTCATCGCCAGGGCGCATCATCCGCAGAGCGTCAATCACCTGCTGCGCCGTAGCGTGTCTGGGAAAGCTCAGGGCCGGCTCGTAGACCAGCTCTCCGTTGTCGGGAAGATTATGAACCGTTGGGCGTACCGGCGCCAGGCGCAGCGCCATCCCTTCAGGGGCGGTGCGGATTGCGATCATCGGTGCCTCCTGTACAGAGTCGCGGAACCCACGACGATGGATGAGGCCCGATGCGCAGGAGGAACGATTACGCCCCCGGCGAGGCTGCCGGGGGCGATAAGCAAGGCGCGGCGAAAGCGCCCTGCTGAGCGAGGCGCAAGATCATGCCGCGAAAAGCTCGATCGCACCCGGCAGCGCGCGCGTTACGCACTGCGTCGGGCCCTCTCGATTCGCTTGATGACTGCCTTCCATAGGTCCTGTGTGAACGCGCCAGCGGCCACGATACGGGCGGCTACGTTGCCTCGCATATCGAGTGACGAGCTCCAGGCGCTCGTCGCGCCGGCAGGCGCACGGAACGAGCCGAGCTCCGGCTCATCAGGAAGTATAGCTCCACTTTGCGCGTTTGGCAAGTGACAGAATGCTTATGCAGGGCTTCAGGATGGGGTAAAGCCGTGATGTTTGCCGGGCCGAAGCACTGGCCATGCTAACGCTTCGGCTTTACCGGACGAGGGCCGAGCCATCGTATGCGCTCGGACAGCGGCGTTCCAGGGCCTCGGCGTAGATCGCTTCCAGGGCGCGGATGGAGCGCTCCCAGGAGAGTTCGGCCACGGCGCGGGCGCGGGCGGCGGCGCCGAGCCGGGCGGCCAGGTCGCGGTCATCGAGGGCCAGTTCCAGTCTGGCCGCCAGGTCCACGGCGTCGCCGCGGCGGGCGTAGAGGCCCGTGTCGGCCAGGATCTCGCGGGCCACCGGGGTGTCGAAGGCCACGGTGGGCAACCCCATGGCCATGTAGTTGGCGATCTTGCCGTTGCCCTCGGTGAGGCTCAGCTTGGGGGCCACGGCCACCTCACCCAGGGCCAGGTAGCTGTGCAGGTCGCGGTAGATGATCCGCCCGGGCAGTGTTACGTGGCCGGCGACCCCCAGGCTCTCGGCGTAGCGGCGGTAGCTGTGGGGGTCGGGGTGGCCCATGATCAGAAAGTGAACCTCGGGCCGGCGGGCGGTGAGGATGCGCGCGGCGTCGATCAGCAGGTTGGTGCCCTGGTAGGGGGCCAGCAGGCCAATGTACACGATGATCCGCCGTTCTGCGGGAATGCCGAGTTGCGCGCGTAGTTCGGTCCGTTGCGCGGCCCAGGCCGGCGAGCCGTCGTAGGGGCGGAAGCGCTCGGTATCTACCCCGTCGGGAATCACGTGCAGGCGCTCGGGCGCCACCGATCCGTCACGGCGCAGGAGCGTCGCCGCATTGGCGGTTGAGGTCGTCACCATGTCGGCGCGCCGGTTGAGCGTCCGTTCCAGGCGCGTCAGCGGCAAAAAGAGCGGATTGCGCGCCGAGATGAAGCCGTGATCGAGCATCTCGCTGGTCATGCTGCCCTGGTAGTCGAGAATGAGGGGCCGGTTGAGCAGGCGCTGCAGCGGCAGGGCGATCGCCGCAGCTTCGTGGGTGTGGGCGTGCAGAATGTCCGGTCGCACCTCCAGGGCCACCCGCAGGGCGCGCCAGGCCAGCCCAACATCGAGGTAGAGCTTGTGGCGCGATGAGCC
The DNA here is from genome assembly GCA_034431835.1 of Chloroflexaceae bacterium. GTDB lineage: Bacteria > Chloroflexota > Chloroflexia > Chloroflexales > Chloroflexaceae > JACAEO01. Next base: position 3,165 of record DAOUDA010000121.1, read on the forward strand.
GACCACTGCCCGCTTGATCCAGGGTACGTCCCAGGAGCGGCGAATGTCGAGGTCGGGCATATCGTCGCCGTTGTGGTAGGTCGCCAGGAGCAGCCGGTGGCCGCGCCGTTGCAGGGTTCGGGCCTCCTCCCAGATCCGCACGTGGTTGCCGTAATCTGAGAAGAAGCTGGTTGAGGCGATCATCAGGATGGTGTAGGCCATCGTGGGCGAGCCCCCGTGATGCGATTTTGGATTTTGGATTTGGGATTTTGGATTTGGGATTGCTGGATATGGCGCCTGCGCATTCAGGTTATTCAACAGGACGTGGTATTGGCCGCGATAGAACCGCGCTATTGTAGCACGAGCCGGACCATCGCATGGCAGGGGCAACTGCTCCTGGCGCTGCGTCACGGCGGGACGGGCAGGGTGCGCTAGCCCCCTGTCGGCGCCTCTCCAGACCTTCCCTGAATCGGGGGTGCAAAGCTATGGCAGAATAGAGAGCGGGAACGTTGGAATACGTGCCAGATGCACACCAATCCGAAATGATCCAACCGGTGGAGGTAACGATGAGCTTCCAGGAACTGCGGAAAGAGTACCAGTTGCGCGGGCTGGATGAGCGTGAGGTCAGCCCCGATCCCATCGCGCAGTTTCAGCTCTGGTTCGATGAGGCGGTCGGGGCCGGGCTGGTGGAGCCGAATGCGATGATCCTGGCCACGGTGAGCCGCGACGGGCGTCCCTCTGCGCGGACGGTGTTGCTCAAGGGCTTCGACGCCGATGGGTTCGTCTTCTACACCAACTACGAAAGCCCGAAGGGCATTGACCTGGATGCCACGGGGCTGGCGGCGCTGGTCTTCTACTGGCCCGAACTGGAGCGGCAGGTGCGTATCGAGGGATCGGCCGCGCGCGTGGCGGAGAGCGAGTCCGACGCCTATTTCGCCAGCCGGCCCCCGGGCGCGCAGTTGGGGGCCTGGGTGTCGCCGCAGAGTCGGGTGATCAGCGGGCGCGCCGAGTTGGAGGCCCGGCTGGAGGAGGTGACCCGGCGCTTTGGCGAAGGGCCGGCGCCGCGCCCGGCCTGGTGGGGAGGCTACCGCGTGAAACCGGAGGCGCTGGAGTTCTGGCAGGGGCGTCCCAACCGCCTCCACGACCGCATTCGCTACCGGCGCGCGCCGGAAGGGGGCTGGCTGATCGAACGCCTGGCGCCATAAGCGTTTGCCACTGGCCCCCAGGTGGTTTATAATCAGTCAAGCGTTGACGGTGGACGCCCACGCGCCGCCTCTCGCGCATCTGGAGCAACCTGAGGAGGACGCGCAAGCATGTTCGGCAGCAACAAGAGATCCCAGCCTGCTCCCCCGACAATCAATGGCAAGCCCGAGACAATCATCGGCGCCAATACCCGTTTCCAGGGCACCCTGACCTCGGACGGCAATATCCGTATCGATGGGTCGGTCGAGGGCGATATCGAGGTGCTGGGGAACCTGATCATTGGCGAGACCGGCCGGGTGATTGCGACGATCAAGGCCCAGAACGTTCACGTCTCCGGCGCAGTCAAGGGAGAGATTACCGCCGTGGAGCAACTGGAGATCTCGCCAACCGGCAAGGTGTGGGGCGATATCACCACTGCGGCGCTGCACATCGAGCCAGGCGGTCTTTTCCGGGGCCAGAGCGCGATGACGACCAACATTGACGAGCCGCTCTTGCTCGAAGCGCCGCGCCCAGGCGAAGGGTAACCCGGGTGATCCGCGCTCGAATGGTCCCGATTCGAGGGTTCACGCGCCTGGGAACCGCTTCCGCCGCGAGCCGCCACGCATGCCTATGAAGCGACGCCTGCAGCACGCGACCCGCCGTATCTTTGGCCCGCCGCCACGGCGTCGCCCGGCTGTCCGATCCGGGCAGCCGCCGTTCCCGCAGTTGAGCGGCCTGTTTCGGTTGCAGGGGGTTTCGGTCCTCTCCCTGGGCCTCGGCGGGGTCATGATCATCCTCATCGCCTTGCTGGCGGTCAATTTTGTCGGCCAGGTGTTGCAGGGCGCCCGCCTGGAGAGCCGCCGCGCCGAAATCGAAGCCGAGGTCGCGCGCATCAAAGCGGAGAACGCGGTGCTCGAGGGCACCGTGGCGTTCACCGAGTCCGATGTCTACGCCGAGCGGATCGCCCGTGAACAGCTCGGCTACGCCCGTGAGGGCGATGTGGTGATCTTCCCCCGAGAATCGCCCGCTTCTCCTTCGCCTTCCGTGTCCGCCGAGATGCCTGGCCCGGAAGCCGTGCCGCCACCGCTCCAGAACTGGCGCCTGTGGTGGCTGGCCCTCTTTCCGCCGCCGTAGCCGGGTTGAAATGAACGTTTGAACGTGCCGGTCCGGCAGGATTGTGGAGGTCTGCGCGCCCTCCCAACTCCGCACACCACCCTTCTTCTCGGCAGGTGTTGCGGGCACTGCGGGTCCCCGTGACCTTTCTCGTTCCGGCGCGGCATCGCCGCACCGGAACGAAGTTTTCGGCGGAGCTACGCTCCCTTCGAGTTTTCCCCAAATGGACGGCTCGGTGCAGGGTTAGCGAAATACGCTCAACGCCATGTAGAACGACACTGCGGCCGTTGTAGCCGTCGGGGGCGAAAAACTCTCGTTAGCGAAATACGCTCAACGCCATGTAGAACGACACACCAGTTTGGTGCGTCCACGATCTGGCTGATGCGCAAGTCGCCGGCCAGGCTGCACAGGATATAGGCATCCTCGGGACCAGGATGCTTTTCGCGTCCGAGCCAGGCGATCATATCGCGCACCGCATTGCGGGCATTTTCCATCAGATCGGGTCCAATGGCCGTAGTGACGAAGTAGCCCTTCGCGTCGCAGGCTGGCTGGATCGGGCCGGGCACGGTGTAGAACTGGTAGCTCCAGGGGCGCAGGCGGCGATCTTTGATCACGTTGAAGTGCAGGGAGAACTGGAGCGGGCATTCGATACCAGTGACGCAGACTTCGCCGTCGCCCTGCGCGGCGTGGCAGTCGCCGGCCGAGAAGAGCGCGCCTTCGACAAACACCGGCAGGTACAGTTTCGCGCCCACGTTCAGGTGCCGCGTGTCGATGTTGCCCCCGCCCTTGCCGGTGGGTAGCACATCGAAGGCGCCGGGTGCATCCAGCGCCACGCCCATGGTGCCGCAGAAGGGCTGAATGGGGAATGTGGATATCGTCGCGAAGCGCTGCGGTCTTGCCGTTCCGCAGATCGAAATGGCGAAGGTAGGGTTGCTGAAAATCCTCGGCTGGCAACCCCAGGCCAGGGATGATGCCCGTCCAGCCCCAGTCTAAGGTTTGTAGGCGCAGAATCTCGATTTCGAGGATGTCGCCTGGCGCCGCACCCCGCACGTAGATCGGCCCCGCCAGGGGGTAGAGCTGGTTGAAGTCGAGGCCGGTCAACACCCCAGCTTTGCGGCCCGGCGTGACCTGATTATTTGTGACCTCAGCCATCTCCCAATGGACGATATCGCCCGGCGCGATCTCGATTGCCGGGGGCAGGCTGTTGTCTCATTTGTGGTGGATCTTGCTTTTGTCGAGAGCCTGCTCGGCCATCAGGAGCCTCCTTCACTACAAACGAATTGGAAGGTTGTCATCCCCTTCTCGCGCCCATCCTCTGCTGCACGGCCACGGCGCGGCGCTGGTCGAGTTCGCTTAGCAGCCACACGGCCGTAGCTTCCAACTCGGCGGGCGGCTCCGCCGGGGGGAAGCCAAACCGCGGATCCAGTTCGAACACCACGTCGCCAAAGCGAATGCCGAAAGGTACCAGGTGGCCGCCGGGCAACTCTTCGTGGAGCAGCCGTCCCTCGGGGCGCGCGCCGAGGGTCTGGAGGAACCAGGCCACGTCGCTCGTCTCGGGCGGCTCGGAGGCGTTGCCGGCCACGCGGTCGCGTTCGAAGGAGATCAGCGCCGTCAGGTTGAACAGGTTGCTGTCGATAACGAGGCGCTGCGTTTCGGCGCGGGTGGGGCGCACGCCGAGACCCAGGGCATCGAGGATGCCTGGCAGGATCGGCACCGGCAGCGCCGAGTCGGTATCGCCGATGTCGGGGGCCATCAGCAGCGAGGGTTCGTCGAGAATGCCGCGCCGGATGCCGGCGGTGACGAGGCCGGGGGGCGCGAACATCCCGCTGACCGGATCGGTGTTGGCCTCCAGCAGGGCGATGAACTTGCAGCCCAGGCTATGGCCGACCCAGAAATGGGGGATGCCGGCCAGTTCGGGCAGTTCCGCGCGCACCAGGTCGCGTTCGATGAGCAGGATTTCGGCGATCTCGGTGTGGTTGAAGCCGAAGGTGAAGGGCACGGCGATGATCGTGTACCCGGCGCGGAAGAGCATGCCCAGGAAGTAGTCGTAACTCGTCGCTGGAAGCTGACCGAAGAACTGGCCGCCGTAAAACTCGACCACCCCGATCGGGTTCGGGTGGCGTGCCACCAGGCTCCGTGAGATCCGTTCGTAGCGTGGCTCCATGACGGTTCCTCCTGCATATCGTTTTCTGTGGCGCGACCCGGAGGGTGGCGCTACAGGGTTCCCCTGGATGTTCGCAAGCTGCGCTTGCGGCCCCGCGCAGGCTGCGAAGAAGGTTCTTCAAGGAGGGCAAGCCCTCCCGGTGATCCTCCCTGCCGCAGCTTCGGTTGGGAAGTGAGTAGCGCCCCGAATGGCAAAATCCTCCGGGTTGTGGCAGGTCGCTACGGCTCCAGCACCCCTTCGGTTTGACCCTCGATCGCGATGCGCACCTCGCGCACGGTGGGGAACTGGCGCAGGGTGCGCTCGATCTGCTGGCGAATGACGCCGACACGCGCCGAGCCGCCACCGTAGGCCCGCAGTTCCGCCGAGAAGTCCGCGGTGGCCACGCCGTCGCGGATCACCAGGCTGCGCAGGCGCACCCGCGCGCCCCGGTCGCCAGCGCGACCGGGGTAGCTGAGCACCTCGGCGGGGGTGGGGATGGCCGTACTCAGCCCCAGGCCCGGCGGCGGCCCCCAGAGCAGTTGCTCCAGCGTGGCGGCGCCGATCTGCAACGTTCGCGGAACGCGCCGCTGCTCGACGCGCAGTTGCTCGCCCGCCAGCCAGTAGAGTTCCACCGGGCGCGCCAGCGGGTCGTCCGGGGCGAGGATCGTCACCAGCCGGGCGGCCAGGAGCCGGTCCTGACGGTCGCGGATCTGCACGATGGCCCGCTGGGTGTTGATCCGCACAGGCTCGGCCGGTGGCCAGAGACTGTTGAGGACCAGGCCCGCGCCGTCGGGGGCCGCCAGTGGCGTGACCGTCTGGCTCAGGCTCTGGCCGGTTTCAAACACCAGCCGCAGCGTGACCGGTTCGCCCGCCCGCTCCAGGCGGGCCTCGACGTGCAGCGGCAGGGTGCTCACCGCGCCCCGCGCCGGCAGGCTCACCGGCGCGCCGATCGGCGCCTGGGGGCGCAGGTCCTGGCAGAGGATGAACCCGCCCCGGCGGTCGGCGCGGTAGTCGTAGGGTTGGCCAGCGGTTTCAAGAACGATCTGGAAGCCGGGGGTAATCACCTGGAGATAGCCCTGGCCCGGCGCCGGGCACCCCAGGGCGCCATCGGGCCACGTCACGTCCTCGGCGGAGCGGATGCCGATGCGTTCGGGCCAGATTCCCGTCCGCGCGGCCAGATCCTCGCGGGCCAGGGCCACGGTGCGGGCCAGATCGCCGCTCAAGCCGCCGATGAGCACCGGCTGGCTGGCGATGATCCGCTCAGAGCCGTCGGCCGCGGATTCGACCACAACCTCGACCGTGCCCGGGGTGGTCGTCTCGGGTTCACTGAAGACCAGACTGGTGGAGAACGGCCCGGGGATGCCAATGTCGGGCCGCTGCACCATGGTATAGGCGCTTGCCAGCACCTGGCCACTGGCGGCGCGCAGGCGCACGCCGATGGCCGCTTCGAAGGCGAACCCGCGCTCGAAGCCCTGCACCACCAGAGGGCTCCCGACCACGCTGTCACGGGCGGGCGCGGTGATCAGGGCCTGCCGCCCGTCGGCGAAGGGCAGTTCGTAGACCCAGCGGTAGTAGTGCCGGCCCACGTTGCCCATCTCCACCTGGAAGCGCGGCGGATTGGCGGGGTTGTAGGTCAGCACCCGGCGCTCGAAGGGTTGCACCATCACGTCGCAGGGCACGCCGGCGACCGGAACGCGCACCCAGAATGCATCGGCGATGGGGTAGCCGGCGATGTAGAGCCAGTCGAAGAGTGGCGTTTCACGCACGAAGCGCCCATCGCGGTAGGCCGTGCCGCTCCGGGTCAGGAACTCCCAGAAGGCGCGCGGAACGCCGTAGCCATTGGCGAACTGCACGATGCGCGTGGCGGCGAGATCGGCGAACTCGGGCGCCGGGACGCGGCCCTGGGGGGTGAGCCGCTCGGCCACGGCATCGCCGAGGCCGAAGCGGGCCGGGGCGCGGGCGTAGGGCCGCAGGTCGGCGTAGGTGGGAAAGGCGGCGTCGGGGTCGCCGGCCACGGGGATGGCGGCCGGCGGCAGGGCGACATAATCAGCAAGACCGATCTGCACCCGCCCATCGATCATATCGCGGGCCAGCAGACCGCTGGTGACGAACCAGGGGGTGCGCGGATCACCGGCGGGGTCGTTGATCTCCATGCGCCCCTTGTCGAAGTACTGCACCAGTCGCGCCGACTGGGCGCCGCCCTGGAACGCCTCGTTGATCCCGGCGGTAAACGGTCCCGGCCCCCAGATCCAGGCATGGTTGCCCCGGCCCTGCTGCACCGGGTAGTCGGTGCGTTCCCACACCCGGCGAAAGGCCGGGGAGGCGAAGGCGGGGTTTGTCGCGCCAAGGGCCAGGTGGCCGTCGCCGGCCCGGTCGCCCTGGCCTGCGGGCAACGAGGCGAAGGCCGGGTTCGCCGTCACAAGGGGCAGGAGCAGCGCCAGTGCGAGCATGGAACGGATGATCATCGTTGACCTCTTTGGATTTTGGATTTTGGATTGCGTATATCCAATAGACCTGCCGAGAAACCGCATGCACTCTGTATCAACAGAAGTTGGTAAAAGGCAAGGTTTCGCTGCGCGGCCCGCGGCGTACCGGGCGGGCTACGCCAGCAGGGGCGTGGGGAAACCTGGTTCCGCCACCCTCCTCATTGTACACCGCCGCGGTTTCATGGCATTCGCGCGACCGCGGCGTACAGCACCCGCCCCGACGAGGGTGAGCGCCGCGCGCCCACCTGGGCCGGCGCCACGAAGCCCGCCTCCCGCGCCAGGGCCGCGAAACGGGCAAAAGGCAGCGGATGTGGCACCCAGAGGATCGGCAAGGACTGCTCGTACTCCACCACCAGCAGCCGCCCCCCGGGCCGGAGATGCGCGCGCAGCCGGCGGAGCAGCCCGGCCTGGTCGCGCACGAAGTGCAACAGGTTCGCGCAGATGATGCCATCGAGCGGCGGCAGTTCAAGGGGGCGCAGCACATCGGCCTGGCGCGGCACGATGGTCGCCGCTGGCGGGTCGGCGCGCAGGCGCGCCTGCTGGGCGGCAATCGCCCGGGCGTCACGATCGAGGGCGTAAATTGTCGCCGAAGATCCCAGTACGTCGGCCAGCGCCCAGGTAAAGTTGCCTGTGCCGGCGCCCAGATCGGCCCATACCCCGCCGGGCGCTGGCGCCCCGCTCCGGATCAGCGCCACCATTTCCCGGTGTTCCACCCGCGCCCCCTTGTCGCAACGGCTCGCTCCGCGTAGGATGGTAGCGCGAGGATCGGCAACGCGCAACCGGGAGGAAGCGGCGCTCGCGGGTGCGGGTTTTCTGGGCGAGCGGGGCGTGTTCCGCAGGGGAAGCCCGCGTTGGAAGGGAACGACTAGTACTACAGTTGTAGCTATCCGATAATTATCCGATTGAGACGCTGCATAATGATCGGATAGGGATGTTACGGATGGCTTTCTGAAGCCGCAATTTGCGAACTACAACTGTAGTACTAGGGTCTGTACGGCAACCAGGTTCGTGATGGTTTGTCGGGGCCAGCAGGCGCAGCTAGCGCTGGACGATGGCGAGGTTGACCATATGGAGGAAGTGGAGGGCGAGCTGCTCGAAGCGGGTGGCGAGCGAGCGGCAGTCCTTAAGGATGCCGACGGTCCGCTCGATGACGTTGCGCCCGCGGTAGCAGACGGGGTCGTAGCGGACGGGGCGACCGGGGCGGCGGCGGCCGGGCTGGCGGCGGGGCGGGATGACGGGGCCGATGCCGGGGTCGCGCAGCCACTGGCGGATGCGGCGGGCGTGGTAGGCCTTGTCGCCACCGATCCGGCGGGGCCGGCTGCGGGGGCGCCCCACCCGGCCTGGCACGCCCACACTGGGCACGAGCGCCTCGAACTGGGTCGACTCGTGCGCCTGGCCGGGGAGCAGCAGCGCGCTCAGCGGGATGCCCCTCCCCTCGCAGAGGAGGGGGAGCTTGGTGCCATATCCGCCCCGGGAGCGGCCGAGGGCGTAGTCGGCGGGCCCCCTTTGTTCCGCGCCCCGGCGGCTGCGCGGCTGGCCCGGATCTGCGTGCTGTCGACCCACCATTGCTCCCCAGTGTCCAGCTGGTCACGCGCGTCAAGCTTTGTATGCAACCTCCTAATTAATGGTATTATCAGTAACTGGACTTTTGCAAAGTCCAGCTAGACGAGCGCAAGGTGCGCCTTGATTTTGGGCAGACTCCACCCCTCTTCGGTTCGCTCGACGA
>DAOUDA010000122.1:0-13582 GCA_034431835.1 Chloroflexaceae bacterium
CTACTTGGGCGAAAAATCTTTCGCCCCTACGCCCCTACTTGGGCGAAAAATCTTTCGCCCCTACGCCCCTACTTGGGCGAAAAATCTTTCGCCCCTACGCCCCTACGGGCTGGGTTTGGGCGAAAAATCTTTCGCCCCTACGCTACGCCCCTACTTGGGCGAAAAATCTTTCGCCCCTACGCCCCTACGGGCGCCCGGGCTTGGGCGAAAAATCTTTCGCTCCGGGACGGGCGAAAAATCTTTCGCCCCTATGGGCTACTACGGGCACCGGGCTTGGGCGAAATATCTTTCTCCCCTACAGGCGCAACATCTTGCGCTCCTACCCCCCCTCATCCACCAGACTGAGCAGCAACTGGCGCAACTGGCGCAGGCGGCGATCGAGGCGTTCGGGCCGCAGGTGCAGATCATCACGGATCTGGCTGAGTTGGAGCCGGAAGTTGTCAATGGGCCCCTTCTCGCGTTCGGCGCTGTAGAGGTAGGCCTGATCCAGAGAGCGATAGGCCGTCAGCATGGTGCGGTCGGCCTCGACCAGGTCGTTGCGCTGCAGGGCCGCCACCGTGTCCTCGATCTGGCTGGCGGCCCGCAGCAGGTAGAGGGCGCTCCAGAGCTGGCGATCCTGCGCCTGAAGGTCAAGCATCTCCAGACGCACAACGCTACCATCGGGGGGTGTGGTCCCCGGTGATACCGTCGGCGGGGGCGCCGCCGTAGGAGGAGCGGGAGCGGCCGGGGTTGCCGTGGCGACCGGGGCCGGCGCCGCCGCGGGAGGGCGCAGCCAGAGCCATTGAATGCCCAGCGTCACCACGACGGCCAGCGCCGCCGTGAGCGCGTGCGGAAGAATCGCCCGCAGGCGGCGTTGAAAAGCGGACGGAGACGCGCCCGCCGCGTCTCCGGGTGGCCGAGGAGCCTCTGACACGCGCGCCTAGATCTCGTTGGCCAGGAGGATCGCCTGGGCGATCTCCTTCATTGACTTGCGGGTGTTCATCGAGAGTTGCTGGATCTTGCGGAAGGCTTCCGCCTCCTTCAACCCTTGCGTATCCATCAAAATGCCCTTGGCGCGCTCGACGATCTTGCGCGTATCGAGGGTCTCCTTCAGATCGGCGATCTGCCGGTCCATCTCCAGAAACTCCTGATAGCGCGCCATGGCGATCTCGATCGCCGGCAGCAGTTCCGCCTCGCGGAACGGCTTGACGACGTAGTTCACCACGCCCGCCTCCTTCGCCCGTTCGACCAGTTCGCGGTCGGAGTAGGCAGTGAGCAGCAGGACCGGGGCGATCTTCTCCTCGGTGAGGATGCGCGCGGCCTGGATGCCGTCGAGCTTGGGCATCTTGATGTCCATCAGCACCAGATCGGGCTTGAGTTCGCGGGCCAGGTTTATCACGCTCACCCCGTCGCCAGCCTCGCCCACCACCAGATAGCCGAGGCCGACCAGGGTCTCCTTCAGATTCATGCGGATGATCGATTCATCATCGGCGATCACCAGGCGAGTCTGTTGAGCCATGGGACACCTCATTCGAGCCTGTTCGGATAAACAGGTTATCCGATTTCTTTCTGGGAGGGCTGCACCATCCCAGACCTTCTCCTCAAGGCAGGGGCGTGGGGAAACCTGGTTCCCCCGTCCTCTCTCAGGAGTTATTCAGATGGGCGCTTCACGCGCCCTTTTGGTACCCGATACCGAGCAAAGTATAGCACGTCGGAGCAGGAGGGGTCAAACGCCGGCGCGAGGGCGGGTGTAACGTTCCCGCCGATGCATGGATGGACGGCAGACAAGGTGTGGTTCCGGGCAACCCCGGGCGTCGGCGCGACAACGCCCCCGTCTGGGCGCGCCGCGCCCAATTGGCAATCAACACACCGGCGATTGCGCGAGGGGAGGGACACGATGCGGCACCTTCGACGTGTGGCAGGCGATGGCGAAGCGATGAAGGTGGCGCGGCCCCGCTGGTGCCGGGCGCTGCTGCGCTCTGCCTGGCTGTGGTTCATCGTTGGCGCCATACTGGTGGCGGCGTTGCCGCCGCGCCCGGCGGCCGCGCAAAACCCTCTCTGCGACGTTTCAAATTTTCTGCGCGAATGGGGACCGTACTGGTTGCAGACGCGCACGGTGGTGGTCGAGGGGCGCCAGTTGGAACTGCGCTTCTGCGCGCCCCGTGAGCACAGCATCGTGGCCGAGCAAATGCTCGATCTTGCCGTGCGCGCGTTGCCGGTGCTGGATGCTCTGACCGATGTGCGCCTCGATGGGTCGCACCGGCGCACGTTTTTGCTGGAGGACACCCAGAAACTGGTTGTGCTCAATGCCGATGGGTTCATCGACAGTCGCAACGATGCGATCACCCTGCACCCGGGCAGCCTCGAGTCAACGCTTATTCACGAACTGGCCCACTACTGGGCCGACCGGCAGCGCTTTCCCGAACGCTGGATGGTGGAAGCCTACGCCGAATACCTCACCAGTCTGGCCGCGCGGGAGTTGGGCGTGCCATTCTCACCGATGTCGCCGAACCGCGCCTGCGAGGGGTTGCCGCTGCAGCAGTGGCAGCCGGGGTCGGGCTTTGCAGAGATCTGCGCCTACGCCGTCGGTCCGCAGGTGTTCCACGATCTGGCCGCCGCGGCTGGCCCCGACATCCTGCGGCGAGTGATCGGCAACCTGAGCAGGCAGCCGGGGGGCGTGCGCAGCGAGGCGTTGCTGGCCTACCTGGAGCGGGAGAGCGGGGCCAACCTGAGCCCGCTGATGCGCGGGCGCGTCTTCGGGCCGGAACTGGACGCCCTGTTGAGCGAACGGGCCGCGTTGCAAGATCGCCGCATCCAGGCAACCAGCGCGGCCGCCGCCGCCGGCATCGCTATGCCCCCGGTGGTGGCCGAGCACCTGAACGCCTGGCGCCACGACCGGGCTGCCGCGGCATTGGAGTGGATCGAGCCGGTGCTGCACGAGGTCGGCGTTACGCAGTCGCGCTGCGCGGAGTTGCAACTGGACTGCGCGGCCCTCTGGCGTGATCTGCCGCCTGACCCGGGGCGCTGGATGGCGCTGCGCGAGCGCCTCCGCGACGCGCCCCAGATGCTCAGCGTGTATGGCGACCTCCGCGCGGCTGCTCAGGCGCTCGGTGTGGCGATGCCGGCAGCGTTCAGCGACGAAGCCGCCCGGCTGAACTTCGCGGCCCTGCCCGCGTTGCAGGCGGCGCAGGAGACGCTGGCGCTGGCCCGCACACCGAAGAGCGCTGCGCCAGCGTCCAGGCGCCCTGCCCGGCTGCTGCCTGGCGCCAGTTCTGGGTCACGGGCGACGTGCCAGCCGTCCGTGGTGCGCTGGAGAAGCTGAACACCCTGCTCAACGCCGCTGCGCAGCTCGAACCGCGTTGCGAGAGCCTGGGGTCGCAGTGCGGTCTACTCTGGCGGTGGGCCCTTGAGCGAGAGGGGCCGGAGGCCGCGAAGAGCGCCCTGGACGATCTGGCGAACCTGCTCGATACGTATGGGCGTCTCGAACCGGGCTGCAAGCGCCTGGGGCTGCCGTGCGCGGCGGTGGTGCAGCGGGCCCTGGAGCGGGCGGGGCCGGAGGCCGCGAAAAAGGCCCTGGACGATCTGGCGAACCTGGTCGAGACGGTCGCGCGTCTCGAACCGGACTGCAAGCGCCCGGGGCTGCCGTGCGCAGCAGTGGTGCAGCAGGCCCTGGAGCGGGCGGGGCCGGAGGCCGCGAAGAAGGCTCTGGACGATCTGGCGAACGCGCTCGAGCGTGGCAAGGCCATTGAAGAACGGTGTGGAGAACTGCGAGAGACGTGCGCCTCGCTCTGGCGCGAGCCGATTAAGCAGGGGGATGTAGCGGCGGGGCGGCGGACACTCGGGGAACTCGAGACGCTGCTGGATGAAGCCGTTCGGATCGAGCAAAGATGCGCCGAGGCCGGATGGCCCTGCGCGGAGGCCTGGCGTGACCGGCTCGCCAACGCTGACCTGCCCGGGGCGCGGGAGGTGCTCAGCGCCCAGGAGCGGGCCCTGCCTGTGCTTGCCCAGATGGAGCGCAGCCTCGCTCCCTCTTTCCTCGAGCGTATGCCGATGCCCATTGCGACAGAAAGCGACTCGCCCGGGGCGACCGACCCCCTGGCCGAGGCAAAGGACAAGTTCGCGGACGGCAAGGTAGAGGAGGCGCAGGACCTGCTCAACGCGGCGCAGATCGAGCGCGAGCGGCGCGTGAAGCTGCGGCTCATCGGCGTGGCGTTGCTCCTCGCCGTCCTTGTGGCCGCTCTGGGCGCGCTGCTGCTGCTCAGGCTGCGCCGGCGGGCGGCGGCGCGGGGGCAGGGTGCGCCGTGATCGTGTAGTGGCCGTTCGCGGCGGCGGGGGGGCCAGGAGGCAAGCCGCCCCCGCCGCCGGCGCCAGGGCGACGAGTGCACCCTGCTGCGACCCTCTCCCCCCTGGCATGATGAGCATCACCGGGTTGCCCCCGACCCTGGCCCGGCGCCACCACAACCGGCAACTCTTCGCCGACGGCTACCTCGACGTGGCGCTGCCGCAGCGCGGGGCCTGGATGGCCCTGCGCGACCAGGGCGCGCCGGTCCGCGCCCTTCTCGCCGCCTTCAAACCGTCCACGAATGAGGCCCGGACCGATCGCGAACCGGGCCTTCCGCGCCGGACGGCCCTCGGCCACTGCTTCGAGATCCAGGCCCCCCTGCGGAACCCCCGCGGGCACGAAGAGGCCCGACGACCTCTTCTACCGCGACCGGGCCGCCCTCAGCGCGAACCAGAACCGCGCGCTCACCGATGCCGCCCTCGCCGTAGGCGACGCCAGGCGCCGGGGGTGGCGCCTCACTGTGACCCTCGCCGGTGACGACGATGCGATCAGCCGCGTTTCCGCCCGCCGGATCGCCTGCTCCATGCTCCACGGCGTGAGGGACTTCATCGAGGAGGTGCAGAAGCGCCGGCCGCGGGCGGCGGGCAAGCTGATCCCGGCGGGGCTGGCGCTGCGCGACGGTCAGGCCGAGCAGGCGTCGCCGCGGATGCCAGTGGGGCGGGGGTAGCGGTCAGGTCTACCAACTCTTTGACCTGAACGCCGTTGAGATTGCGTTGATTGAAGAAAGCACGAAATACCGGTATGGCGAGGTGTAACCGGGCATGTCGTCGGCGGGCCACACCCAGCGCGCCCAGGATGCCGGCGCACTGGGCGCCCTGCTGCTGGCGGCCAGCAGCATCCTGCTCAACCACCTCCTCGCCGGCTTGCGAGCCAGCCTTCCCGCCGGTATTGAGGGGGGCGTGGGGAGGCCGCCGCTGTTCGTCTGGCTCGCTGCCGCGAGCACTGGCGGCACGGCCTGTCTGCGCCGACTGGCCCTGCGCCTCGCCCTCTGGCGGGCAGGTGTGGCGCCAGAATATGCTACCATGCGCCGTATCGCTGGATGAGCCGTCCTGGAGAAAGGAAGCGAGGGTATGAAACTGGTGACCTACCGCCACGAGGGAGTGGAGCGGATTGGCGCCGTGCGCGACGAGGCGATCGTCGATCTGAGCGAGGTTGCACCATCAATGCTGGAGTTGATCGCCGGAGGGCCAGAGTTGCTGACCCGCGCCCGGGCGATCACCGCCAGCGCCGAAACCGCCGTGCCGCTCGAGGCGGTCTCGTTGCTGGCGCCCATTCCCAGGCCCCGCAAGAACATCATCTGCCTGGGGATGAACTATGCCGCTCATGCGATCGAGTCGCTGCGGGCCAAAGGTCTCCCTGAGAAACTGCCTGAATACCCGGTCTTCTTCTCCAAGGCGCTCACGGCGGTCAACCACCCCGGGGCCGTGGTGCCGCTGATGCCCGACGTTTCGGCCCAGCGCGACTGGGAGGTCGAACTGGCGGTGGTGATCGGGGTTGGCGGCAAGAACATTTCCAGAGAGCGGGCCCTGAGCCATGTCTTTGGCTACACCATTCTGAACGATGTTTCGGCCCGCGACCTGCAAACGCGCCACCAGCAGTTTTTTTACAGCAAGAGCCTCGATGGTTCGGCCCCTATGGGGCCCTGGATCGTGACCGCCGATGAGATCCCCAACCCGCACAACCTGCGTCTGCGCCTGCGCCTCAATGGGGAGACGATGCAGGATTCAAACACCGGTGACATGATCTTCGATATTCCGGCCTGCATCGCCACCTTCAGCCGCGGCATCACCCTCGAACCGGGCGATATTTTCGCCACCGGCACGCCCAGCGGCGTGGCCATGGGAATGACCCCACCGCGCTGGCTGCGGGCCGGCGATGTGATGGAGTGTGAGATCGAACGCATCGGGGTGCTGCGGAACGAGGTGTGGTGACCGGTTGCGGGCGCCGCGGGTTCGCCCCGGCGGGCGGGGGTGGGGAAACCGGGTTTCTCCACCCCCTAATTCGTTCGGTCACCCAACCGAGGAAAACCGCTCCTGGAGGCTCTCGACGGTCCAGGCGCCGTCACGGAGGGCGCGAATGGCCTCCACCGCGGCGGCGGCGCCGGAGAGGGTGGTAAGGGTGGGCACACCGTAGACGATGGCGGCGCGGCGGATGGCGGCTTCGTCGAAGAAGCTGGCCTTGCCCAGGGGGGTGTTGACGATCAGGGCGATCTGGCCGTTCTTGATGTAGTCCACGACGTTGGGGCGGCCCTCGTTGACCTTGTAGATCGTGGTGACGCTGATCCCGTGCTCACGCAGAAACGCCGCCGTGCCGCCAGTGGCCAGCAGGGTGAAGCCCAGGGCTTCCAGGGCGCGGGCGATAGGGAGCAGGGTGGGCTTGTCGCGGTCGTTGACGCTGAGAAAGGCGTTGCCGTCGAGGGGCAGGTGCTGGCCGCAGCCAAGCTGGGCCTTGGCGAACGCCTCGCCAAAGGTGGCCCCGCTGCCCATGCCCTCGCCGGTGGAACGCATCTCGGGGCCGAGCAGAATGTCCACGCCGGGGAAGCGCGCCCAGGGCAGGACGACCTCTTTGACGTGGTAGCGGGGGGCGTGGGCGTTGAAGATCTGCGCTTCGCCCTGTTCAATCGCCGCGCGCCAGGCGCTCAGGGGCTTGCCCGCGGCGCACTGCACGGCGATCTGCGCCCAGGGTACGCCGGTGGCCTTGGCCACGAAGGGCACGGTGCGCGAGGCCCGCGGATTGACCTCGAGCACGTAGACCACGTCGTCTTTCATGGCGTACTGGACGTTCATGAGGCCCACCACGCCCAGTTCGCGCGCCAGGCGCACGGTGTGTTCGCGCATGGTGGCGACGTGCTGCGGCGCGACCATGTACGTGGGGATCACGCAGGCGCTGTCGCCGGAGTGGACGCCGGCCAGTTCGATCTGCTCCATGATCCCGGCGATGACCACCTCCTGGCCATCGGCCACGCAATCCACGTCCATCTCGAAGGCGTCTTCCAGGAAGCGGTCAATGAGCACCGGATGTTCGGGCGAAGCGTCCACCGCCTCGCGCATGTAGCGCTCCAGGGTCTCGTCGTCGTAGACGATGGCCATGGCGCGCCCGCCGAGCACGTAGGAGGGGCGCACCACCACGGGGTAGCCAATGGCGGCGGCGACCTGGAGGGCCTCCTCCCAACTGGTGGCGCTGCCGTGGGCCGGAGCGGGAATGCCGAGCCGGTCGAGCAGGGCGCCGAAGCGGTCGCGGTCCTCGGCCAGGTCGATCGCTTCGGGCGGGGTGCCCCAGATCGGCACGCCGGCGGCCTCGAGGGCGCGGGCCAGTTTGAGGGGCGTCTGGCCGCCAAACTGGATGATCACCCCGTCGGGGCGCTCAAGCTCGACGACGTTGAGCACGTCTTCGAGCGTCAGCGGCTCGAAGTAGAGCCGGTCGGCGGTATCATAGTCGGTCGAGACGGTCTCGGGGTTGCAGTTGATCATGATCGTCTCGTAGCCCATGTCGCGCAGGCCGAACACGGCGTGGACGCAGCAGTAATCGAACTCGATGCCCTGGCCGATGCGATTGGGGCCGGAGCCGAGGATGATCACCTTCTTGCGGTCGCTGACATCGGCCTCGTCCTCGCTCTCGTAACTGGAGTAGAGGTAGGGCGTGAAGGCCGGAAACTCCGCCGCGCAGGTGTCCACGCGCTGGAAGGTGGGCATGATGCCCAGTTGCTTGCGCCGGGCGCGCACCTGGAGTTCGGGCGGGCCGTTGGCGGCGTCGCCCTCAACGCGCAGCAGGAAGGCCAGTTGAGCGTCGGAGAAGCCCATGCGCTTGGCCTGGCGCAGCAGATCGGCGGGCACATTATCGAGCGTGAAGGCCCGCAGGCGCCCTTCTAGATTGACGATCTGCTCCATCTGGTGCAGGAACCAGGGATCAATGCGGGTCAGGGCGCTGACCTGTTCGACGGTCATGCCGCTCTGCAGGGCGTAGCGGATGTAGAAGTACCGCTCGGGGTTGGGGGTAATCAGGCGCTCGCGCAGGCGCTCGGGGTTGATGCGGTCCTTGCCATCGGCGCCCCAGCCCAGGCGGCCCTGCTCCAGCGAGCGCCAGGCCTTCTGAAAGGCTTCGGGAAAGGTGCGCCCGATGGCCATCACCTCGCCGACCGACTTCATGCTGGTGGTGAGGGTCTGATCGGCCTGGGGGAACTTCTCGAAGGCCCAGCGGGGGATCTTCACCACCACGTAGTCGAGGCTCGGCTCGAAGCTAGCCGGAGTTTCGCGGGTGATGTCGTTGGGCAACTCGTCGAGGGTGTAGCCGACGGCGAGCTTGGCGGCGATCTTGGCGATGGGGAAGCCGGTAGCCTTGGAGGCCAGGGCCGAGGAGCGCGAGACGCGGGGATTCATCTCGATGACGTAGATGCGCCCGTCGTCGGGATGTACGGCGAACTGCACGTTCGAGCCGCCGGTCTCGACGCCCACGGCCCGTAGCACGGCCAGGCCCATATCGCGCATCCGCTGGTACTCGCGGTCGGTAAGGGTCATCGCCGGGGCGACGGTGACCGACTCGCCGGTGTGCACGCCCATGGGGTCAATGTTCTCAATCGAGCAGACAATCACCCCGTTATCGGCGCGGTCGCGCATCACCTCGAGTTCAAACTCCTTCCAGCCCAGAACGCTCTCCTCAACCAGCACCTGGGTCACCGGCGAGGCATCGAGACCGCGTTCGACGATCTCCTTGAACTCCTCCAGATTGTAGGCGATCCCGCCGCCCATCCCGCCGAGGGTGAAGGAGGGGCGAATAATCGCCGGGAAGCCGGTGCGGGCCACGATGGCCAGGGCCTCCTCGACGGTATGGGCGGTGCCCGAGGCGGGCACCTCGAGGCCGATCTCGATCATTTTATCTTTGAAGCGCTGGCGATCCTCGGCGACACGCACCGCCTCGACCGAGGCGCCGATCAGTTCGACGCCGTAACGCTCGAGCACCCCGGCCTCGTGGAGTTCGACGGCCAGGTTCAGGGCGGTCTGCCCGCCGACGGTGGGGAGCAGCGCGTCGGGGTGCTCCTTCGCGATAATGCGTTCGAGGCTCATCGCGGTAAGCGGCTCGATGTAGGTGGCATCGGCCAGCCCCGGGTCGGTCATGATCGTCGCGGGGTTGGAGTTGACCAGCACGACGCGATAGCCCTCTTCGCGCAGGGCCTTGCAGGCCTGGGCCCCCGAATAGTCGAACTCACAGGCCTGGCCGATCACGATCGGGCCAGAGCCGATAATCAAAATGGTATGCAGATCCGTGCGCCTGGGCATCGCTCGTGTGCAACTCCTGAACGGGGAGCGCAGGTTCCTCCGCTCCGCTTACCGGTCACCGCAGAGGATTATACCTGATCTTCCCGAGGAGCGCGGGGAGGCCAGCTTCTCCGCGCGCCGCGCCCGGAGGCGCCGCGCGGTCGAGTCACCTCGAGATCACCGGCAGGAGCGCTTGCGGGACGGTATACCCAATGCGCGCGCCGCGTAGCAGATGCGCGGAGGATCCAACGCCCGGGGCAACTCGCAAACGGTAGGAAGTCGTGGTGTTGGCAACCTGAACCGGCGGGTCCACCGGGATCACAATGGTCTGCAACGTCGGGCTGGCGCTCCTGGTGGTAGCGCTTTCGAGCGTGATGAACGCATCGGTCTCGGGGTTGTACGAGCGCAGATTGAGATCCATGTTCGTGGCATCATTGTCGATGACGAAGAACACAACCTCGGTAATCGTTGCGCCGGGGGGCAGGTCGAAATCCAGGCTAAAGGAGTACCCGCCCGGCGGCACCGCGGTGGCATAGACTGAAGGTGGCCGGCACCGAGACGGCCATACAGACGGCCGCGGAGTACCCGCCCGGCGGCACCGCGGTGGCATAGACTGCTCCACCCGACGCAAGATACGTCAACGTGGAACTCGTAGGCTGGAAGCGGGTGCCCGAAAACGTCCGATAATACGTCCCTGGCGTGGTTGGGACCGCGGAGATGGCGATACCGTCTTGAGCGACCTGTGCGGTCACTTGCCGTCCCTCGTCCCACTCGGCAGTTGGATCGATCTGGGCCGTGGGCTCCGCGCGGACCTGACCAAAGAAAAGCCAGAGACCGACAGCGAAGAGAACCAGCGCGAGACTGGCCAGTAGCGTGTAGGAGCGAGCCATGATCGCCTCCCGTGTCTGCTGCTTGAGATTGTGAGCGGCCCGACGAACGCAAATCACCTGTGGCAAAAAGCATAACGAGAAATGAGCGAACTTTTTACCATCCGACTTTTGCGCGAAGGCGAAGCAAGGCCTGGGTTGCCGTTGCGCGCCTTGACGGGGTGAGGCAGCCACCAGCCGCCAGTTGGAAGGAGGGTGGGGAAACCAGGTTGCCCCAGGCCCCCGCTTGCGTGGAAGGCGCGGCGCGTGTTCATTTCATACCCGCAACTCCTGTGATCGTCGCCGGTAGGTGCGTAGAGGTGGTTGCCAGCGCGCGCCGCCCGCTCGGAACTGCTGCTCCAGCCGCGCCAGGCGCAGCCGGATCTCCTCCAGCGCGGCATTCTCGGTCTTTTCCGCATCGCTCTCAACAAAGAACGCCGCGACGCTCGCCGTCAACGGACCGAATAGCGTGATTCCCGTTACCATGAGTAAGACCGCCACACCCCGCCCCAGGGCACTCTCAGGTGTAGGGTTTTTCGAGGGAGAAGGGGTTTTCGGCATTCCAATGCGCATACGGTCCTCACCCCCCTGCCGCCTCTCCACCTACGGTGAAGAGGCGGCAGGGGGGGCCCAATGCCCCGGATGGCGAATGCGACGCGAGGATGCGCCGGAAAACCCTACACCTGAGAAGCCCCAGGGCGGTGGTTGGACACATATCGCCGTAGCCGACCGTCGTACTTACCCCTGATGGGTCGGGTAGAGGGCCACACGCGCCTCGGAGCGGCGGGTCAGACGGACGGCGCGGCGGCTGGCCTCGCGCAGCACGCGGCGGCGGTCGATGGTGAGCAGGCGGCGCCGGCGCATCAGTACGCGCCCGGCGACGATCACCGTGTCCACGTCATCGGCGCGGGCGCTGTAGAGCAGGGTGGCCGCCGGATCGTGAACGGGCAGGGTGTGCGGCGCATTGCGGCGGAGCAGCACGATATCGGCGGCCAGCCCCTCGCGCAACTCGCCGGTCACGCCACCAAGACCAATGGCCCGCGCGCCGTCGCTGGTAGCGAGCCGCAGGGCCACGCCGAGGGGCATGACCCGGGCATCGCTATGGCGGTGCTTCTCCAGCAGGGAGAGGAGGCGGGCGGCCTCCAGGATGTCGTAGTCATTGTTACTGGCCGCGCCGTCGCTCCCCAGGCCCACCGTCACCCCCGCGGCCCGTAACGCGGTAACCGGCGCGACACCGATTCCCAGCTTCATCTCGGTTTTGGGCGTAGAGGCTACGCTGACCTTGTGGGCAGCCAGAATGGCCACGTCGTCGGGGTCGGGATGGGCCATGTGCGCCGCGAGGGCCGGCAATTCGAAGAGGCCAGCGTCACGGACCACGGCCACGGGTGTCTTGCCGTAGCGGGCGCGGCTCTCGGCCACCTGGGCGGCCGTCTCCGAGAGATGGATGTGGATGCCCACACCCAGACGGCGCGCCTCGCCGGCGACCTGGGCCAGAAAGCCGGGCGTACAGGTGTAGGGCGAATGCGGGCCAAGCCATGCGCCGATGCGCCCATCAGCCGCGCCGTTCCAGCGGGTCACGAAATCAACCGCCTCTGCCAGATGGTGCGCTTCGTCCGGGCCGCTGAAGATGGTCGGCGCGAGGTTGGCGCGAATGCCGCTCTCCTCGACGGCACGGGCCACGGCATCAATCGAAAAATAGTGCTCTGCCACGCAGGTGACGCCGGCTTCGATCATCTCGGCGATGCCGAGCAGGGCGCCCCAGTACACATCCTCGGCGGTGAGGTTGGTCTCCATGGGCCAGATATAGTCGTTGAACCAGGCCTCAATCGGAACATCCTCGACCACGCCGCGAAACAGGCTCATCGCCGCGTGAGCGTGGCAGTTGATCAGACCAGGGATCGCCAGCATGCCACGGGCGGGGATGCTCTCTCGCGCTGGCTCGTCGCTGATCCGTGGGGCGATGCGTACGATGCGCCCCGCGCTTACGGCGATGCTGTGGCAGGGAAGCAGCACGGGCGCATCGCCATCGAATTGCAGTACGTCCGCATCGCGGACGATCAGGTCATACATGTATTCTCTACTCGTAGCCTGCGACACTGGTGGTGACGAGGTGCTGTTTGCGGGGAGGTCTTCGCCCTTCCACGCCTGCTCCCGTTCGCAGCGAAACCGGGTCTTAAAGGCGCTATTGTAAGGCAAAGCCACCTTCGAGGCAACTCTAACCGCAGGGAGTCAGTGAAACCTGACTTCCCGTCAACCTGCTGGTTGAGTGCTGCGCCGCGTTCGGGGCCTATTTGTATGATGGTACAATAGCGGCAGACGCGCAAGGGGATAGACGCCTGAGCGGGGAAGCATGCAGTCCGAGATCCTGCGGATCATCGTAACGGCGGTGTTGGCGGCGCTGCTGGCGCAACAGGCGGCACGGACGGGCCGGGGCACGCGCAGGCGGCTGGCCTTTGCCGCCGGGGCGCTGGCGTTTGCACTGTTTACCATCGCCAACCTGCTCCCCTTCCTGGGGGTCAGCGTTCCGTGGGTAACGCTGACATTCACCAGCCTGGGCCTGGTCCTGGTGCTGGTGTCGGTGCTGGCGCTTCTGGCCGCCTACCGGGGGGGCGAGATGGTCCCACAGGTGCGTGAGGCCCGCGAGTTGCTGGAGGCGGAACGCCGGCGCCGCGAGCAGCGCGACGAGAAGGAGCGCCCGGGTTCGAAGGATTCTGGCGCTTAACAGCGTTTCCGGCAACCCGCCGGCCGGGGGGCGTGTTCAGATGTACCGCAGGGTACGCAGAGGGGCGGAGAGGGTAAGCTTTTTGAAGCCCTTTGCTTCCCTTCGCGCCCTCTGCGGTGCGAATATGTTCGGTAGATGTGCATTCTAGCGGGCCGGGGCGCGTGACATCTCGGCGAGCCGGGGCATGGGGAAACCCGGTTTCCCCGTCCGTTGAGGGCGGGGGTGCGGCGGGCGCCGTCCCCTCGAACCCTTCGGCCGGGGCGTGGGGAAACCGGGTTTCCATACCTTCCCACCGGTGTCGGGGCGCGTGACATCTCGGCGGGCCGGGGCATGGGTGTTCTACCTCATCCGTGTTGATGGCTATCACGCCAGTTTGCGATGACGTCCTGACGCCTCAGCGCGTCGGCCAATGGCCCGCGAT
>DAOUDA010000123.1:0-12675 GCA_034431835.1 Chloroflexaceae bacterium
AGCATCGCGGAGAACAGTACGGTGGGGACGAACGTGGGCACGCCGGTGACGGCGACCGACGTGGATGTGCCGGCGCAGACCCTGACCTACAGCATCACCGCGGGGAACACGGGGGGCGCCTTTGCCATCAATTCGAGCACGGGGCAGATCACCGTCAACGGAGCGCTGGATTTTGAGACGACACCCAGTTACACCCTGACGGTGCAGGTGTGCGACAATGGCACGCCCATCGAGTGCGGCACAGCGACGGTGACGGTTAACGTGCTGGATCAGAACGAAGCTAATCCGGTAATCACGTCCGGCCAGAGCTTCAACGTGGCCGAAAACAGCGCCAATGGCACAGCGGTGGGGACGGTGACGGTGACCGACCCTGACGGACCGACGGCCACGCGCGCATTTACCATTACGGCGCCTGGCGGGGCGCCCTTCGCTATCAGCTCGCCTGGCGGTGAGATCACCGTCAACGGGGCGCTGGATTACGAGACGACACCCAGCTACACCCTGACCATTCAGGTCTGCGATGGCGGCACACCCAACCTCTGCGGCACGGGCGCAGTGACGGTGAACGTGACCGATGTGAACGAAGCGCCCGAGGTTGACCTGAGCGGCGCGGCCCCCGGGGTGAATTACACCGCCGCGTACACCGAGCAGGCCGCGCCCACAACCATTGTTGACCCCGCGGCGGCGGTGACCGATCCCGATACTACCGCGCCCAACAACCAGATCGCCACCCTCACGGCCACCATCGCCGCCTGTGAGGCGACCGAGAGCTTGAGCGCCTCGTCGGGAACGTGGAACGCGGCGACGTGCACCTTTACGGTGACCGGGCCGCTGAGCACCGCGGCGATGAGCGCCGTGCTCCAGAGCCTGAGCTACGCCAGCACGTCCGACAACCCGCCGACTTCGCGGACAATTACTGTGGTCGCCACCGATAACGGCGCGCCGGCGCAGACCAGCCCGGTGGCCACCATCACTCTCAACATCACGCCGGTGGATGATCTGCCCACGCTCGTCAACAACGGCCTGACCGTGGGCGAGGGACAAAGCGCGGCAATCTCAGCCGCGGCATTGCAGGCGGTTGATCCCGACACGCCGCCCGCGAATCTGAGCTTTACCCTCACGGCGCTGCCTGTGCGCGGCGAGTTGCGCCTGAACGGCGCGCTCCTCACCGGCGGCAGCTTTACCCAGGCCAATATCAACGCCGGGCAACTGGTCTACACCCACGACGGCTCGGAGACCACCAGCGACAGCTTCAGCTTTACCCTGAGTGATGGGACCACGACCTTGCCCGTGACGGTGTTCAACATTACTATCACGCCGGAGAACGACGACCCGGTGCTGACGACCAGCCCTGGGGCCACGCCGTATGTGCAGGGGCAACCGCCGGTGGTCATCGATCCCGGTGTGACCGTGACGGACGCGGATAGCCCCAACTTCAACGGCGGCAGCCTGAGCATTACGCTGACCGGCGGCGGGTCGCAGGATCAACTCGGCGTGCTCAACCAGGGCAATGGCCCGGGCCAGATCGGCGTGAGCGGGGGCATTGTGCGCTACGGCGGGGCGCCGATCGGCTCGCTGAGCGTGAGCAGCGGTGGCCCGCTGGTAGTGCTGTTCAACGCCAGCGCCACACCCGACGCTGTGCAGGCCCTGACGCGGGCGATCACCTTCGCCGTTCCGAGCGGGACGGCCCCCAGCGGCCCGCGCACGGCGACGTTTATCGTCAGCGACGGCGCGGGCGGCAATAGCGCCCCGGCCACGAAGGTGATTGACGCCAACCTGCTGCCGCTTGCGGTCAATGACACGCGGCAGGTGGTCATGAACACCCCCAGCCGCCTGGCGGTGCTGGCCAATGACTCCGACCCCGATGGCGACCCGCTGACCATCACCGCGGTCGGTACTCCCAGCAATGGGAGCGTGCAGATCATCGAGAATGGCCAGGCCCTGCGCTACACGCCGGGCGCGGGGTATCAGGGGCCGGATAGCTTCACCTACACCATCAGCGATGGGCGCGGCGGCACGGCGACCGCGACCGTCAACCTCACGGTCGAGCGGGCGCGCATCTTGCTGCCATATATCCACGATCGCCCGGTGGAACCTGACCTGGTGGTGGACTTCAGGCTCGTTCCCGCGAGTCCCCGCGCCTTTATGCCCGCCAGGGTCGAGGTGACGGTGACCAACCGTGGTCGCGGGCCGGCCTCGAACTTCTGGGTGGACTTCTACGTCAACCCGCGCGAGGCGCCCACGGTGAACCAGCCGTGGAACGAACTCTGCCGCGACCGCAACTGCCGGGGCATCGCCTGGTTCTACGAAGGAACCCTCCGCCCGGGCGAGAGCGTGACCTTCACCAGCACGCCGCAGAGCGCGGACAATCCCAACGGCTACCAGCCCCGCTATACGCTCTGGGATGGGTTCTTCGAGAACGGGTCGTACAGTCTCTACGCCTACGTGGATAGCTGGAACCGCGACAGCAGCGGCGCGGTCCGCGATCCGCGCGGCGGGGTTGCCGAGGAGAACGAGGACAACAACCGCGCTGAGCGGCAGGTGACCGTCGAGGTTGATCGCTAGCGCCAGGTGCGAGGGTGGGGAAGGTCGCCTGGCCCTTCCCCACCCAACCGGCGGACCAGGCTGGCTCAGCTTCAGGAGGTTTTGTATGCGACGCCAGATTGCCAGTGTGACCCTGATGCTCTGTGGCGCGATCCTGTTGATGTTGGGGATGGTCGTGGTTCCCGCGCCTGTGCCAGTGGCGGCGGGGCCGGCGCTGCAGCCCTCGCCGCGTCCGCCGTTGGAGCCGACAGCTCCGCCGGAGGGTGGGCTGCCCGCGCCCACGCCGATCCCCTACGGGCGCGTGACGGGAACGATCATTGACCTACGCACGGGCGCCCCGGCGCCGGGCAAACTGGTCGTGATCGGCGACTCGATCGTGATCAGTGACGCCAACGGCAATTACGATCGGTGGGTGGTGAGCGGCTTCTACGATCTGCACCTGAGATTGCGTGACGGCGAGGGACAGGTGACCCAGCCACCCCAGCAGATCGCCGTGGGCAACGGCGATACGGTGGTGGTGCACCTGTTCTTCACCAGCGAGGCGCCAGTCGCCCCCGCGGCCCCGGAGCCGACCGCGACGCTGGCCCCGGAGCCGACCGCAACGGCGGCGCCCCTCCCACCGACACCCACCCCCGGGGAGGTGGTGGCGGTCGTACCGGTCTCGCTGCCAACGACGGCGGCCACCGGCGCGAGCGTGCCAGGGCCGCTGCTGCTGGCGGGCGCGGCGCTGCTGGGCCTTGGCGCGTTGCTGCAGGTGCGCCCGCGCCACCGCGCCGCTCGGCGCCAGGAGGCCGATCAGCGTCTGCTGCGCCGCATGCTGGCGACCCCGCCCGAGGAGGCCTCGGAAGAGTAGGGGTGTTGCTCTGGCGCCGGACCGGCTGGCAGCCCGCTTCGGCCCGGTTCCAGGGAAGATGGGGATAGGGGTGGTTCGCGAACCGCCCCTATCCCCATCTACAGGGTCAGCAGCCGAGGGCAAGCAAGACGGGCGACCGTCCGGTCACCCCGGCCCGTCCCGACGAGCGGGAAGGCCAGTTGCTGAACCGTTCCCATCCTCCCGCCCATCATCGCCAGATCTCACCGGGACGCCAGATACCCCAATCCAGAATCCGCAATCCAAAATCACATTACCCATCGTCCTCGGCGATCACGCGGGTCGTTACCCGCTCGATCTCGGCGAGACTCTTGCCACGGGCGCTCTCCAGACGCTCGAGACGCTTCTGGAACTGGGCCAGGGCGTAGGTCGAGAAGGTCTCCATCTGGAGGTTAAAGGGCATCACCTCGTAGCACTGAAAAGCCTCGTCGATCACGCCCATGGCATGGAGCAGCAATTCGCTCATGCGCGCCTCGATGGGCGCCCAGAGGGCATCATCGGCGGCGATGAGCCGCGAGAGCAGGTAGACGCCATAGGCGATGTGGCGCGACTCGTCCTGCTTGAGGAGCCGGATGCCCTCGCGGGTGCCGGGCAGGAGATCGTTGGCCTCGAGCATGGTGAAGTAGGCGTGGTAGCCGGTCTCGGCGAGCACGCCTTCGACGATCATATTGTAGGTGAGGGCCGCTTCGGCCTGGGCCAGGGGTGAGGCGTCGTTGACCAGGCGGCCCATCGCCGTGGGCAGGGCCTCGTAGATCAGCGCGCGAAAACTGGGTGTGTGGTAGCGGCTCAGGTCGTGGTCGGTCGCGGCGACCTCGTCGAGGAAGCGAGCGAAGAAGTCGGTATGTTTGGCCTCCTCAAAGAGGAAGGTGGTCAGAAACAGTTCCTCCTCAACCCGGCCCTCGCGGGCCACCGCCTGCACCAGCGGCAGCAGGTCGAGGGTCACGGCCTCTTCGCCGGCCTGGAAGAGGGCGGTCAGGCGCAGCAAGAGGTCGCGCTCAGGCTCGCTGAGGCGCTGCCAGTCGGCGGCGTCGCGGGAGAGATCGATCGCGCTGGGGTTCCAGACGCCGAGACGCTTGGCCTTCTCGAAGAGGCGCATCGGCGGGCTGTCGCGGCGCAGGCCGCGCGTGGTGGTGGCAAAGCTGATGTGCATGGGGTTCCCTTTGAACACATACGTAGGGGCGAACAACCGGTCGCGCCAGCTGTGGGTGGCGTGCCGCCCGCAGGAACGCATAACCGCCCCCGCGCCTACCATCGCACGCTGACAGGGGTGCCCAGGGGCGCCCAGCCGTAGAGCCAGGCCGCCGACGCGACGGGCAGGTTGATGCAGCCGTGACTGCGACGCACGCCCGTGCCGAACTGGTTGTGCCAGTAGGTGCCGTGGAGCGCCACACCGCCGACGATGTACATGGCGTGGGGCACGTTGGGCACGTTCCAGCACTCGCCGCCGGCGCAGCCGCGCATCGTCTGCGAGCGTACCTTGTGGTAGATGGCGAAGCGACCCACCGGGGTGTTGAAGCCGTCGCGCCCGGTAGAAACCGGCGCGTCGAAGACCATCCGCTCACCCTCGTAGGCGTAGAGCCACTGGTCGCTCAGGTCCACGATGATGCTTTTGCCGCCGGAGGAGGGGGCCGGAGCGGCTCGGGCCGGGGCCGGCGCCGCAGGAGCGGGCGTGGGTGCGGCCGGGGCCGGCGCGGGTGCGGCAGGCGCCTCCGTGGCCGGCGGGGCAGCGGGGGCGGCATTGAGTGGTTGGGCGGGCGCGGCCGGTTCAGGAAGAGCCTGGCCGCCGTTGTCAACCACGAGCGCCCCGTCCGGCGCGCCCGGCGCGGTGGGCAAGCCGCGGAGGAGCGCCAGATCGCGCCCCAGGCCGCCGATCTGCATGGCCTCCGCCGGCGGCGCGTCGGGGTAGTGTTCGAGACGCACCCGCTCGAAGTACTGGACCAGCGCCAGGCGCGGGCCGACATACTCCCAGGCCGGCGCGCCGATCGGCAAGCCGAAGACCTCCAGGCCCCCGTTGGCCTCCCAGTAGCTCAGGAACGGCGGCCCGACCGTGTACCCCGTTTCGGGAAACAGGCGCGTGTCGGGCGGCAGTTCGGCCACGGGCGCTGGCGGATCGAAGCGCCGCCAGAGTGCTTCGCTGTATTCGGCCCCCAGCCGCCCGCGCAGGATGGCGCCCCCGTACTCCGGGTGCAACTCCAGGCGCCCGCGCTCGAAATACTGCACCGTCAGCCCGTTCTCGATCAGATGAGGGGTGATCGGCGGGCCGAGGGTCAGCGCGCCGTTGCTGTCGCGCCAGTGGCCGAGAAAGCCGTACTCGTTGCTCAGACGCTGGCCCGTGGCGGCAAAGAAGAGCGCGTTGTCCATCGCTACGCTCCGGCGCGGCGCCACCCACGCTCCGACGATGATCCCCAGCAACAGACTGCCTACGCACGCCGTAAGAAAGCGTCGGGTGAGCCGGAAGCGCATGGTCGACTCCTGGAGCGTTCACGAACGGACAACCACGGCCATCGAGCGCCGGTTGTCAACTCGAACCATCATAGCCGCGATGCTTCGATCGCCCTTCCGGCGCGCCACGAGGGGGAAGATGCTCTGTTCGCATTATAGCGCCGCGGGATGGGTTGTCAAGGGTATTTGAGGCGATCATGCCTTTACTATGGTCTACGTATTACCGATGCTCTTGACAGTCCAACGATGATGGAGAAACCAGGTTGCCCCATGCCCCTGCCGGGCGAGCGGGTCCGGGTAGGCGCGACCCTCCCAGGAACGCACAAACTCCGCGTGTCGCAGGGTCGCGCCCCGGGCGCAACGCCTGACGACTTGTGGTACCATGAAGCGGATGCCGCGATCTGGCCCCTGTTCCCGCCGGGAGGGGCGCGGCGAGGCCCAGCCCTCCGCACCTCCCCTGAGCGGGACACGCCGGGCCGCGCGGCGAAACTATGTCACCAACCTACTGGAGGACCCTGATCCATGCAAGAACTTGACACCGAACTCGATGAACTGCGCGAACGGCTGGCCCTGATCCGGGGGCATCTTTGACCTGCCCGGCAAACAGGCCCAGATCGCGACGCTGGAAGAACAGGCCGCTGATCCGAACCTCTGGAACGACCCCCGCGCGGCCCAGGCGGTGATGCAGCGCCTCACGCGCCTGAAAGAAGAAGTGGGTCGCTGGACGTCCCTCGAGGAGCGGCTGCACAGCCTGGGCGAACTGCTTGAACTTGCCGAGGCCGAAGGTGACGACTCGCTCCGCGACGAGATCGCCGGCGATCTCCGCGGCGCCGCGCATGAGTTGCAGCAGTTTGAACTGGCCCTGTTGCTCAGCGGCCCCTACGACGACCGCGACGCCTTTATCTCCATTCAGGCCGGTATGGGCGGCACCGATGCCCAGGACTGGGCCGAAATGCTCCTGCGCATGTACATTCGCTGGGCCGAGTCGCGGGGTTATGACGTGCACGTGGTTGACCAGAGCGAGGGCGATGAGGCGGGGATCAAAAGCGCCACGCTGGAGGTGCGCGGTCCCTACGCCTACGGCTACGCGCGCGCCGAAGCCGGGGTGCATCGCCTGATCCGCCTGTCGCCGTTCAATGCCGCCCATACCCGGCAGACTTCCTTCGCCCGCGTTGAGGTCATGCCCGAGGTGGACGACGCCCCCGAGGTGGTGATCAAGCCCGAGGATCTGCGCGTGGATGTGTTTCGCTCGGGCGGCCATGGCGGCCAGGGGGTGAATACCACCGACTCGGCGGTGCGGCTGACCCACCTGCCCACGGGTATCGTGGTGACCTGCCAGAACGAGCGTTCGCAACTCCAGAACCGCGAGACGGCGCTGCGGGTGCTGCGCGGCCGCTTGCTCGAGCGCGAGTTGCAGCGGCAGGCCGAAGAACGGGCGCGCCTGCGCGGCGAGTATCGTGACGCCGCCTTTGGCAGCCAGATGCGCACCTACTATCTGCATCCTTCGACGCTGGTGAAGGATCATCGCACCAACTACGAGACGAGCAATGTGCAGGCGGTGCTCGATGGACAAATCGACGATTTCATCGAAGCCTACCTGCGCTGGAACGTTGCCGCCCAGTGAAGAAGATTTCCCGCTACCTGCTGATCCTCGCGCTGCTGGCGGTCGCCCTGCTGGCGCCTGCGGCAACCGCCGGCGCCGCCGAGGGCATCCGGGTCGTTGCGGCGACCGCCCGCTCCGAGTTTCCCGCCCGCATCACCTTTGACCTCACCGCCGAGGCGGAGGCGGGCGACATCGTGGCGGCGCAGTTGCTCTACGGCGCGACGCGCCAGAATGTGCTCACGGTCGTGGATGTGCCGATCAACCCGGGCCGGCGGATCGAGACGCGCCACGTGCTGGATACCGAGGTGTACTACTATCCGCCGGGGACGGCCATTTCCTACCGCTGGGCGCTCCGCGACGCCAGCGGCGCCGAAGTGACCACCCCGCCCGCCGAGGTGATCCACCACGACACGCGCTTTCCCTGGGCCGAACGCGCGGAACGCAACGTGACCGTGTTCTGGTACCAGGGCGGCGCGGCGTTCGGCGAGGTGTTGATCAACGCGGCAACCGCGGGGCTCGATCGCATCGCGGCGGCGATCGGGGCGGAACTGGAGCAACCGGTGCGCATCTATGTCTACGCTTCCAATGCCGATCTGCGCGGGGCGCTGCAAGCAAACTCGGTAGACTGGGTTGGCGGCCAGGCCTTCACCGATCTGGGTGTTATCATCGGCGCGATTGCGCCCGGCGACGTTGCCGAGGCCGGGCGGCTGATCCCCCACGAACTGGCCCACCAGGCGCTGGCGCAGTTGACCGACAACCCCTACGGCGGGCCGCCCCCCTGGTTCGATGAGGGGTTGGCGATGTACGCCCAGGTCCAACCTGATGCGTGGATCGACGCGCGCCTGGATGAGGCCGCGCGCCAGGGGCGCCTGATCCCCCTGGAGGCCCTCGCCGCCAGTTTCCCCGCCGATACCGATCAGGCCCTGCTCTCCTACGCGCAGAGCCAGGCGGTGGTGGAGTACCTCATCACGACCTACGGCGCCGATAAGGTGCGGGCGCTGGCCCTGGCCTTCGCCGCCGCAATGCCGGTGGACCAGGCGCTGCAAACGGTGCTCGGGCGCGGCGTAGACGAACTGTACGCCGAGTGGCGCGCGACCCTGCCGCCTCAGGAGCAGTCTATCGCTCCTACGCCCGTTCCGCGAACCGCGCCCGCCGATCGCTTCGCCGAGCCGCCGGTGGGCATGCCGGGTGTGGGGGTGGCCTCGCCCGGCGGGTCAGAGTCCGCCGGAGTTCCGCTGTTGCCCCTGGTTGCCGGCGTGCTGTTCTGTGGCGCGGGTCTCGTGGCGGCCGGGGCGGTGGCGCTGCTGCTCGCCCGGCGCGCAGCGGCAACAAAGAGCCGCTGAGATGAACACGGGCGGATGCGGGAGGGCGAAGCCCTCCCAGGGAACCCCTTGTGCATCCCGGTAGTGGCGGGGAAGCCCCCCTGGCTGCCGGCAGGTCAGGACACGCTCAACGAGGAGCAACCGATGGAAACCAAATTCACACCCTGGCGCATGAAGTACATCAAGCAAGGCGACGGCAAAGCGGACGGGGGGTGCATCTTCTGCGCCATGGCAGCGGCGCCGCCCGAGACCGACGCGGAGCACCTGGTGTTGTACCGGGGCGAACGCTGTTTCGTGGTGCTGAACCTCTACCCCTACAACCCCGGGCACCTGATGGTGGTCACCAATGCCCACACCGCCGATTTCGCCGGCCTCGATCCGGCCACGGCCGAAGAACTCTTTACCCTGACCCGGCGCAGCGTAGGCGTGCTGGAGGCGGAGTACGGGCCGCACGGCTTCAATCTGGGGATCAACCTGGGACGGACGGCAGGGGCGGGCATCGCCGAGCATCTGCATATGCACATCGTGCCGCGCTGGAACGGGGACGCGAACTTTCTGCCGATCGTGGGCGGCACGCGCCTGATCCCCGAGGATCTGAGCGGTACGTACCAGCGGCTCCGACCGCGGTTCGACCCATTGCGTCGTGAGGACGAGGAACGCTCGCGGGGGGCGATCTGCTGTTCCGGCGCCGAAGGGTAAGGGAGTGGCCCGGCGCAGGAGGGTCCCGGTGGGGCGCCCTCGCGGGAAAAGACCCTTGCCGAGCGTATCCTTGCCTGGGGAGGGGCCGGGCGGGTTGCACCCTCGCAGGAGAAGCCTTGCCCGGGGGAGGGTCCGGGAGGGCGCGGCCCTCACGGGAGAATACCCTTGCCGAGCGTATCCTTCCCCGGGGAGGGGCCGGGAGGGCGCGGCCCTCGCGGGAGAATACCCTTGCCGAGCGTATCCTTGCCCGGGGGGAGGGTCCGGGAGGGCGCGGCCCTCGCGGGAAAACTCTTTACAACCCATTGACGCGCTAGAGCAGCGTAATGTCGATCATCTCCAGCAGTTGATCAACGTCGAACGGCTTCTGGATAATCACCGCGCCTTCGGCCTCCAGGTCGGCGAACCAGGGTTTGCGGCTCAAAGCGGTCATAAAAATGATCGGAATGCCATCGTCCTGAAGGCGTTCTTTGATGCGCTGGAACACTTCGACGCCGTCCATGTTCGGCATCATCACATCGCTTAACACCAGACTTGGTTTGAGGGTTTCGAGCATCTGCAGACCCTCAAGACCATCGGGCGCCAGCACGACGTCGTAGCCGGCGTTGCGCAGGGCGTACTCTAACACGGCCTGCAGCGCCAGGTCGTCGTCCATGATGAAAATGGTACCCTTCGTCTCCGCCATGGTCCCCTCCCGCACTGCCAGTCGTGGCGACGCTGTAACGTACCAGGCGTCACGAGAATTGTTTGCCATTATAACAGGGTTTGCAGCGCGTATTTTTATACGTTGTATTTTGTGGGAACAAACGTGAACCTCGGGAAAGCGGGTTTCCCTGCGCCCCTGCCCGCCGACCGACCGGCGGCAGCGCAACCCGGAGGGTTGCGCGCGGGGCAACCCGCATGCCCCTGACCCCTTGTCCACGGAGGAACCCGCGCTTTCCCCGCGTTACAATCAGGAGCCCTATGAGTGACCTGCCGCAACTTCTGGCCGAGTATCCGTTCGTGCACTGGGAGACGGTACGCTTCCGCGATCTCGATGCCTTTGGGCACGTTAACAATGCGGTGTACGCCACCTATCTGGAGGCCGCGCGGATCGCGTATTTGCTCGATCTGACCGGAGCCTCGCTGATGGAGATGGGCATCATTCTGGCCGAGCAGACCATCAGTTACAAACGGCCAGCGTATTTCGGGGAACGGCTGGGGATCGGGGTGCGGGTGACCATGTTTGGCACGAAGAGTTTCACGATGGAGTACGTCGTGGCGCGGGCGGGCGATGGCGCGATGATTGCCACCGGCCAGAGCGTGCAGGTGGCCTACGATTACACGACGGAGCGCACCGTCGCCGTGCCAGAGGCGCTGCGCGCGGCGGTGGCCCGGCGCCAGGCGGGGCGCGATCCATCCCATGAGGGCGAGGCGGGCGAGGGGGTGTGACGCTACCGCTTCGGCCTTACCCGGCGCCCACGTTACTGTCGGAGGGCGCGGCCTTCGGCCCCTCCCCTGGACGGGTACGCAACGGGCCGCGCCGCGAAACCCTGGCTTCGTGGCGCATCCGGTAGGCTCACGAACGGCAAGGTCCGGGAGGGCGGAGCCCTCGCCCTTGCGTGTGGCTTGCCGGATGCGCCACGTATCGGGGCTCTAGCGTTGCAAAGCGACGACGAAACTGGCCTCGCCGAAGGGTTGATCCTTGAGGCGCACGTGGAGGGTGGTGGCGCTGCTATTCAGCGGCTGGTTGACGATGGCGACGCCGCGCTCCTGGGCGCCCGGGGCCACGCGGATGATTGAGGGTTCGGAGGCGTCGTCATCAATCAGATATTCATTGCCAAGGCCATCGCTGATGCGGATGTTGTCGCGGTCGAGGGGGAGCTCGATCAAACGATCCGAGTTATTCTGCACGCTCCAGGTGAGGTGCACGGCGCCGTCGCAGGTGGAGATGCGTTCGAGGGCCACCACCACCTCCGGCTGAGCGGCGGTGGCGCTGCCGCCCTCGGCGATGCTACGCCAGTGACCGCTGGCGGTATCGAAGCGTTTGGCGACCACCTGGTAGCCGGCCCACAGGCAGCCCTGCTCGGAGGCGCCGATGGGAAAGGCGGCGCTGCCGGGTGGCACGCCGGTGACCTCGACCAGCGGCGCCGGGGGCGCGTCGGCGACGGGGATCAGGCGGGTGGGGCGCAGGAGCAGCGCCAGGGCCAGGATGGCGGCCAGCGCGGCCATGGCGACAGCCAGGCGCCCGGTGGTGCTGCGCGTGGCCATCAGGGCGCGCTGCCAGGGGCCCCGGGGCGGCGCAGTTTCGGCAGTGGCGGGTTCGCCGGCGGGCAACGCGGGGGCGCCATCGTCGCCGGGGGGCGCGGTAGGGGCGTTCCGGGGCGCGGCCTCCACTGCCACAACGGCATTTCCCTGCCCGCCAACGGCTTCAGCCGGGTCGGTGGCCAGATCCGGGTCGCTGATCACCCCGCGGAGCACGGTGTTGATCTCCTGCCAGGGTGTCAGGCGCAGCATCTGAGGGATGGCCAGCATCTCCTCCTCGGTCAACTCGATCTCCGAGGAGCGCTCGGTGATCACGTAGGCCGGCAGTTCGTCCATGCCCTTCAGTTCGACCTTCCAGTCAAGCTCGATCTCCGAGCCTTCCTGAATGGACGGAGCGATCACTACCACCCGCTTGCAGGTGCGAAAATCAACGTCGTTGATCTTCTGGGCGGGGAGGAACTCGCTGCGGTGCTCGTTGAGGTAGTTGGTGAGAGCGTGGAAGTAGGAGATGACCTGGTTGTAGGGGTTCTTGCGGCCCGGATTGAGGCGCTTGCGTTCGCCGTTGCGCCCCTCGACGAACCAGGGGCCGTTGACGCTGCCGATCACCCGCCCGTCGCACTGCTTCAGTTCAATAATGAAAACGGCGTCGTGTTTGACGATCACCTGGTCAATCGTGCGCCCGCCCACGCTGAAGTTGGCCAGAATGAGGTACAGCCCCTCCAGACGATCCAGACCCTGGGCCAGGGCCATGATCGCGCGGCGCTCGTTGGGATGCTCTGGTTTTTCGCCGATCCAGACCTGAACTGCCATAGGTTTATTGGATTTTGGATTGCTGTCCAGTACTCCAACGAAGGTTGGCATGCTGCCGCATCAGTACGCTGTACGCCTGTCACCCTGAGCGGAGGCGTAGCCGGAGCGAAGGGTCCCGGTTTGGCATCAAAGCCGGGATTCCT
>DAOUDA010000124.1:0-2910 GCA_034431835.1 Chloroflexaceae bacterium
TTAACTGGATTCCATTGTTGAAAAGGTCATCCTCGTTCCCCGGCCCGCCGCCGCCCAGGTAGGTGAACGGAATGGCCGTGCCGGCGCCGTTGCGGACCTTGAGGTTGAGGCCGGTGCCGCCGGTGGGAATGATCAGGCCCGGCGGGAGGATGTCGGTGATGGCAATATCGTAGGCGCCGCGGGTACCCGAACCACGGTTCTCGATCACAATCGCGAAGCTGACCAGGTCATTCGCGTCCACTCCAGTGATATTGCTGTCCACCGGCGTCGCTTCCAGCGCCGTGGAGCCGATCGTGCCCGTGAAAGGCGCACCGGACGCGCCGGGCGCCGCGAAGGGAACGGGGCCGGCGGTCGGCGGGTTGAGGAGCGCGCCGGGGTTGCTGCTGCCGGTCACGCCCTTGCTGATCCGCAGGATCGGCTGGGTCATCACCACCTGCACGATGGCGTCATCGGTAGCCTCCGCCAGGCCGGTGGCCCCGGCGATGCGACGCACCTGGTTGGTGAGCAGGAGTCGGTCGGCGGTGGGCCGGTCGCTGGCCCGCACCGTCAGTAGCAGGTCGATCTGGCTGGGGAGCGACTGGGAATCGTCGAAGTCGCCAAAGTTGAAACTGACCGAGTTGCCCACCGTGCTGACGCTGACGGTGGGATGCGGCACGGTGGCGACGGGGAAGCGGGCGCGCCAGGTGTCGGCGGGGCCGTAGGTGGCGGTGTTGACCGGGGGGATGCTTCCGGCGATATTCGGATCAAAGGTAAACGTGGTCACCGGGAAGATCGGCAGGGGCAGATAGTCCACCAGGCGCAGATCCTCGGCGTCGCTGGTGGGCAGGGTCAAGCGGAGGCGGTAGGTCACCGTATCGCCGGGGGCCAGTTGCACCGGATCAGGAACAGTGGTGTTGCCGTTGAGGGCGTAGATCGACTTGCTGAGGGCGCCGCGACCCACGCTCGAACCGGCGGCGCTCCCATCGCCGACGATCACGCCGGTCGCGGCAAGGTTGGCCACATTCAGCAGCGCGCCAGTAACGGTCACCTGATTGCGGACCGCGTCGCCCTCGTCCACACTGGGGTCGCCGGAGGGGTAATTATCGCTGTAATCCTCCTGGATGATCGCGCGGAAGACGACGCGGGCCGTGGTGGGACCGTCGTTGTACGCGCCGCAGTCGGGAGCGGGGCCGCCGGTGCCGGTGGGGGGCACGCAGCCGCCGACCAGGTTGCCGTTCTGGCCGCGGGTCACCAGTTCGTTGGAGATGCGGAACTCGATACTCGTCGTGCCATCATTGGGCAAGGGCGAGGCAGGCGTGTAGTTCGGCGTGACGGTGAAGTTGGCGGCGGCGAAGGGCGCCGTTGTCGAGACAAAGCCGTTCCCGTCAACCCGGAGCGTCGGCGGGAAGGAGGGATCGAAGCGTTGCCCATCGGAGAACACATCCTCAAGGGTCACCTGATTAAAGGCAAAAAAGTCGGAAATCTGCACATCAATGGTGTACTCAAGGGTATCGCCAGGGGTGGGACCGGCAGCGCCCACATCGTTGACCACGGCGACGCGCTTCTGGGTGACCAGCGAGCGGGCGGCCAGGCGATGGCCGGGTGTCCCGGCAGTGGCGCTCACCGGTGTGGTCGGGTCGCGGGAGTCAAGCGGCGTCCAGGTTGCGCTGGCACCGGCGTTATTCTCCAGAACACGGGGAGCGCCGCTGGCAGGGTCGAGCACAGCGGCACTGGCGGCATCCAGGCGCGGCACATAAAAGGTAAAAAGCATGCTCGCGTCGGCGGTGGCGGTCGTGCCGGTCACCGAGGGAATGCGCCGGGTGAGCGTGCCGCCGGGGATGGTAGTCGAAGGCGTGCTCACCGCGACGCTGGAGGCCGGGCTGCCATTCACCAGCACTGCATCCAGGGAGACGAACTGCATCTGGGGCGGCAGCGTATCACTGATCTCCAGATCGGTCACAGTCTGTCCATCGGCCACGTCCACATCAATACGGTACTGGCGGGGGAAGTTGGGACCGGTGGCGGTCTCGTCTTCGGGGCCGAGGTAGGTCTTGCGCACCGAGAAGAGCGTCGGGGTGACCGGCTGATTGGGCCAGGTAGTCGTATCGGGGCTGGCGGGGGTAAGGAGCACCGGGTCGCAGCACCAGTTATCGAGGGGGTCGTTGCCGAACTGGAAGCCGGCGCGGGCGAAGATCGGCAACGGCACGCCCAGGTCGGCGAGGGGACTGACCGCCGCCTGAACCCTGATTTCAACGGGAGGCTGCTCAGGGGTGAAGGAGCCGAAGGGCAACTGGATCACCACCAGCGTATCGCCCGATGTGCCGCAGACCTGCTGGTAGCTCCCGTCGGTGAGCCGGGCGTAGGGATGGGGCACGCAGCCATCGGCGTCGAAGGTGATGCTGGTAGCGGTTACCGCCGCGCCGAGGTAGGTGGCGTTGAGGAAGGTGATCCCATCATCGCTGTCTGCACCAGTGGCAGGGAACACCAGGTCCACGAAGGGGCCGTAACCGGTATCGGCGGGATGGGCATTGTCAAAGGTGACGGTAAAGGTGAAGGGCTGACCGATCAGGGCCTGATCGGGCACATTGAGGGTAGCCACCGGCTGGCCGTCGGCAAAGACCGGGCGCGGGGAAGCGGCGAGACCAGCCATGACCGTGGCAAGCATGGCCAGGGTCGTGAACAGATGGAGCAGGCGGCGACGCATACGGGACGAACTCCTCCTGGTACAATTGCAGATTGCAGATTTGCGACTGTAGATGGGCGTTAGCGCATCTGGACGAGGTCAACCTTGCGCTGATGCCCGAACGGGCCGTCTGGAAATGCACTAGGTTCTGTCTGATAAATAGGTATGCCGGTGGTACACTTCCCACAGGGGAGGCACCGTATGGCACGCCACGAACTGACCGATGCGCAGTATGCGCTGCTGGAACC
>DAOUDA010000125.1:0-24575 GCA_034431835.1 Chloroflexaceae bacterium
GCAAGTCCTGCTACACGAAAGGGCTGGGAGGCGGGTTTCTGGGAGGGCAAGGCCCTCCCAGACCCTCCCGTTCGAGAACTTGCGGGATGCACCACTTATGAGGCACATGGCCACACGTGAACACGTCCCCCCTTTGAGCCGCCCGGCCACCCGGCCGCTGGCCCTCGGCGCGACGCTGGCGCTGCCGTTCCTCGTCGGGTTGGTGACGTTGCTGCCCCGTGTGATTGGTTTATACGATTTCTTTACCACCGACGAGGCCCACCACTGGATCCGGCGCAGCGAACGCTTCGCCGGGGCCATCGGTGTGGGGCGATGGGCCGACACGATCCTCACCGGCCACCCGGGGGTGACGCTGATGTGGCTGGGGAGCCTGGGGCTGCACCTCGAGCGCCTGGCGGCGAGCCAGGGCTGGGCCGCGCCCCCCGACGCCCCGGGCCACCTGGTATGGCTGCGGCTCGGGCCGGCGCTGGCGCATGTGCTGCTGTTGACCGTCGCGTACCTCCTACTGCGCCGGCTGGTACGGCCGGGTCTGGCCCTGGTCGCGGCGCTGCTCTGGGCCACTTCGCCCTTCATGGTGGCCCACGGACGCCTGCTGCACCTCGACGCCCTGCTGACCGATCTGTGCCTGCTGGCGGTGCTGGCGACCTTGCTGGCCGCCCGTGCCGCGCGCCCCCTGCCCTGGCTGCTGCTCACCGGTCTGTTCTGCGGCCTGGCCCTGCTGACCAGGGGTCCGGCGTTGATCGTGCTGCCATTCGTGGGGCTGGCGCTGTTCGTTCTGGGCGGGGCGCGCTCAGCGGCGCCGGGGGGCTGGCGCGGGTGGTTCATCCGCGGGTTCGCCTGGTCGGCGCCACGCTACCTGCTGATCCTGGCCCTTGCCACCGCGGTTACGCTGGCGCTGTGGCCCGCCCTCTGGGTGGCGCCCGGCCAGGCGCTGGGGCGGTACCTCGACGAAATTGTTAGCAACGGCGGGCGCCCCAACGGTGATGGGCAGTTCTTCCTCGGCAGCGCCAATGCCGATCCCGGCCCGCTGTTCTACCCCGTCGTCGCCCTCTTTCGCTTCACGCCGCTGGAACTGCTGGGTCTCATAGGGGCAGCGGCGGGTCTCACGCTTATCGCCCGGCGCAACCCCCCGGGCCCCGATCCGGTTATCACCCGTGAACGGATCACCTTGCTGGCCCTGATGACCTTCGCGTTGTTCTGGAACCTGGTGATGGCCGCCGGGCCAAAGAAGTTCGACCGCTACATCCTGCCCGCGTGGCCGGCCCTGCTCACCCTGAGCGCCGCCGGGTTGCTGGCGACGTGGCACTGGCTGCGCGCCCGCCTCCCTCGCGGGCGATTTGCCGGCCCCGCCGCGGGGATCGCCGGCCTTCTGGCGCTGCAGGGCGCGCTGCTGGTCTGGCACCATCCCTACTACCTGAGCTACTACAACCCTCTGCTCGGTGGCGGTCCCGTTGCCCAGCGCATCTTCCTGATCGGCTGGGGCGAGGGGATGGACCAGGTGGGCGCCTGGCTGCGCGCCCGCCATGACATCGGCGAGGGGCAGATCCTCTCGGCCCTGCCGGCCACCCTCCAGCCCTTCGTGCCCGTGCCGGTTCAGGATGTCCGCGCCATTGACCGCGCCTCGGCCAACTACGCCGTGGTCTACCTCGAGTCGCTCCAGCGCCGCGACGCCCCCGAGATCTACGCGCGCATCACCGGAGCAACCCTGCCCCTGCACGTGGTGACCATTCACGGCATCGAGTACGCCTGGATCTACCAGTTGCCGAAGCCGTACCAGACGGCGGTGGAGGCGGAGTTCGGCGGAGCCGCGCGTCTGCGGGGCTACACCGCTAGCCTGGAGGGCCGACGCCTGACCCTCACCCCCGCGTGGGACGTTCGCGCGCCCCTCGGCGCCGATCTGACACTCTTCGTGCATGTCTACGATGCCGCGGGCGCGCGGGTGGCCGGAGTTGACGTGCCG
This sequence comes from Chloroflexaceae bacterium, assembly GCA_034431835.1. GTDB lineage: Bacteria > Chloroflexota > Chloroflexia > Chloroflexales > Chloroflexaceae > JACAEO01. The sequence continues at coordinate 1,961 of DAOUDA010000125.1, forward strand.
CCAGGCGGCGCGAGCGTGCCGCCCACCAGCGCCTGGCTGCCCGGCCAGCAGGTGGCCGTGCCCCTCCCCATCGATCTGCCAGCCGATCTGCCCGCTGGCGTGTATCGCCTGACCGCCGGCCTCTACGACCCGACAACCTTCGCGCGGCTGCCCCTGACAGGCGGGCGGGCCGCCGACGCGGCCATGGCCGGCCCCGACGCCGCGCTGCTGGGCGAGGTCGTGGTGCAACCATGATCGGCGCGGGGCGTGATCAAAGGTTCGCTGTGCGGCCCGTTACGTACCAGTCTGAGGGGAGATGCGGAGTAGTTGGTGATAGAGCCATGACCACCCGCCGCAACCGGCAACCGCTGCTACTGATGCTCCGCCTGCTGGGCAGCGGCGGGCTGCTGGCGTTCCTGGTCTGGCGGGCTAACCCGGCCAGCATCTGGGTCGTCTGGCGCCGGGCCAACCCGCGCCTGCTGGTGCTGGCGGCGGGGCTCCAGGTACTGTGCGTCTTCATCAGCGCCTTCAAGTGGAGCGTGCTGTTGCGCGCCAATAACGCGCGCCAACCCTACCACTGGCTGGTGCGGATCTACTTCGTCGGCCAGTTCGCCAACAACTTCCTGCCCACCTCGGTCGGGGGCGACGCGATGCGCGTGCTGGCGCTGGGGCGGCGGAGCGGCAACTATGCCCGGGCCAGCGCGTCGGTGTTCATGGAACGGCTCACCGGCTTTCTGGCCCTGAGCCTGATCGCCATCGGGGCGATTGTGGTCACCACCGATCGCTTCGGACTACGGCTCGACACCTCCCCCGCCCTTGCCTTGACAACAACGGGATTCGCCCTGGCGGCGCTCGCCGCCGCGGCGATGGCCTTCGCCTCGCCCTGGCTGCTGCGCCGCTACCACCGCCTTCTGCCGAGACTGACTCGCCAGCCGCTGCGGCGCATCGCCGAGGCCCTCGGCGAGTACGCCGACAACCCCGGGGCCCTGGGCATCGTGATGCTGCTCTCCCTGTTGTTCCACGCCACCTGGATCGGCATGCACGTGGTGAGCGGTATGGCCCTGGGCATTGAGGCACCGCTGCTCATTTACGCGCTGATGGTTCCCCTGACCGACATCATCGGCCTGGCGCCGATCTTCGTCAACAACGTGGGCGCGCGTGACCTGGTATTTACCGTGTACCTCCGGCAGGTAGGCGTTCCCGAAGCGAGCGCGCTTGCGCTGGCCTTCACCGCCTTCAGCATCCGCCTGGCCGTCAGTTCGATTGGCGGCCTGGTGTTACTCTTCGGCGGCGCCGCCACCGGCCCTGCCCGCGTCGCCGACGCCGAGGCGATCGACGCCGAAGCCGGCATCGCGCCCGGTGAGGCCGAAGCAGTGGCTGCGCCAGTGCTTCGGCCTAACGAGCGCAACCCCTCAGAATAGCTCGGACGCGGTGCGAGCGGCCATGGGCGGGGGAAACCGGGTTTCCCCGGCCCCCAACCGGCCCCGGGGCCACGCCGATCCCCAACCCAAAACCCACCATCTAAAATGGTATAATTCCTCTCCGGAGGAACGTAGCGATGCCAAAACCGATTGTCGCCATCGTTGGCCGGCCCAACGTCGGCAAGTCAACTTTTTTCAACCGGCTGATCGGCGAACGCCGGGCGATCGTCGAAGACGTGCCGGGCACCACTCGCGACCGGCTCTACGGCGAGAGTTTCTGGAACGGGCGCGAGTTTACCGTGGTGGACACGGCGGGGTTGCTCTTCGGCCCCGAAGATCCCGGTCTGCCCGAGAGCGAGTTGCACCGCCGCACCCGCGAACAGGCGCGCCACGCCATCGAAGAGGCCGATACGGTGATCTTTCTGACGGACGGGCGCGAAGGTCTGACCGCCGCCGATGCGGAGGTGGCCGAGATCCTGCGCCCCATGGCCAGACGGGTGGTGCTGGCGGTCAACAAGTGCGACAACCCCGAACGCGCCCTCGACGCGGTCGAGTTTTACGCCCTTAACCTGGGCGACCCTATTCCCATGAGCGCCTTCCATGGCCTGGGCACCGGCGACGTGCTCGACCGCGTGGTTGAGACGTTCCCCGCCGTCGAGGCCGAGGGCGAGGAAGCGCCGCACCTGCGCGTGGCGATCGTCGGGCGGCCCAATGTGGGCAAGTCGAGCCTGCTCAACAAGCTGATCGGCGAGGAACGCAGCGTCGTCTCAACCGTGCCGGGCACGACCCGCGACACGATTGACACCACGATCATGTTCGAGGGCGAGCCGGTTACGCTGATTGACACCGCCGGCATCAGACGCGCCGGGCGCATTCAGCCGGGGATCGAGAAGTACTCGGTGCTACGCACCCTGCGCGCCATCGAACGTTGCGATGTGGCCCTGCTGCTGATCGACGCCACCGATGGCGTCACCGCTCAGGACACCCACATCGCCGGGATGGTGATCGAGGCCAAAAAGGGCATCGCCCTGGTGGTGAATAAGTGGGATCTGATCGAGAAGGACAGCCACACCTACACCGCCTTCGAGCGCGAGGTGCGCGAGGCCTTCAAGTTCGTGGACTACGCGCCGATCGTGTTCATCTCGGCGCTCACTGGCCAACGGGTGAGCCGGGTGCTGGAGGTGGCCCGACAGATCGGGCGCAACCGCAAGCAGCGCGTGCCAACCGCCGAACTGAACCAGTTTCTCCGCGAGGCCGTGCACGACCAGCCGCCGATGGCCACTAAAAAGGGCGCGCATTTGCGGCTGTATTACGCCGTGCAGCCCCAGGTTGAGCCGCCCGTGTTCCTCTTCTTCGCCAACGACGGTTCGCTGGTTCACTGGTCATACGCGCGCTACCTGGAGAACCGGCTGCGCGAGCGCTACGGCTTCGAGGGCACGCCGATCGTGATCGTTTTCCGCTCGCGTGAGCGGAAAGACGAGTAGGCATCTATCCAGATAACCAGGGTGTTCGCGTCCCCCAATCCGGCAACATGCGCTAGAATAGCCGCAATGAAACGCGTCTCAGCGGGGGTTGCAGGGCCTGCGGCGCCCGGAACGTTCCCTGTTCCGGTGCGACGCGGCTTCGCGCGTCGTACCGAACACCCCTCATTGAGTTATCGCAACCGCACGACACCAAGGAGAGTCAACGATGACCGAGCGAGTCGCCATTGTCACCGGCGGCGCCAGCGGGATCGGCCGTGCAGTGGCCGAAAAGATGGCCGGCGCCGGCTATCAGGTTGCCGTGGTTGATCTGCCGAACAGTGAAGGGCAGCAAGTGGCCGCAAGCATTGGCGGACTGTTCATCGACGCAGACCTCTCCCGCCGCGACGATTGCCGCCGGGTGGTTGATCAGACGCTGGCGCGCTTCGGGCGCGTGGATGTGCTGGTCAACAACGCAGGCTATCAACACATTGCCCCCATCGAGGAATTTCCCGAGGACCGCTGGGAACATATGCTCGCGGTCATGCTGACCGCGCCCTTTTTGCTTACGCGCTACGTCTGGCCGGGGATGAAGGAACGCGGTTGGGGTCGCATCGTCAATATCGGTTCGCTCCACAGCCTGTTTGCCTCGCCCTTCAAAAGCGCCTATATCTCGGCCAAGCACGGACTCCTTGGCCTTACCCGCACCACGGCCCTCGAAGGCGGGCCGTATGGCATTACCGTCAACCTGATCGCCCCCGCCTACGTGCGCACCCCCCTGGTCGAAAAGCAGATCGCGGACCAGGCGCGCACCCGCGGCATTCCCGAGAACGAGGTGATTGAGAAAGTGATGCTGGCGCCTACCGCCATCAAGCGCCTGATCGAACCTGCCGAAGTGGCCGAACTGGCGCTCTACCTGTGCTCCGACGCGGCATCGGGCATGACCGGCTCGGTCTACGAGATCGCCCTGGGGTGGACGGCTTCGTAAGCGCCGGTTCACGTTCGTCGTCAGGGGCCGGTGCAAAGTCGTTGGGGCTTGCCCCGGACCTCGGGTTTTGCGTTGGTTCTGGCGGCTACTCCGCCAGAACCGGCGCAAAAAGATCCTGTCGGGCGGTACGGCCGCCCCATATTCCGCCGTCGGAGATCGACTTTGCACAAGCCCTGACGCTGGTTGGCAACCCTCTAGACAGACCCCCGTACCATCGTGTAGACTGAGGTCATGATGCATCAGAAACACAAACTCACAATTCTGGCCGTCGTTGCCCACCCCGACGACACCGAGTTCGGCATTGCCGGTTCTGTCGCCCGCTGGACGGCCGAGGGCCACACGGTGATCTACTGCATCGTCACCGATGGCGCCGCCGGCTCCAACGAACCGTCCATCGATCCGCAAACGCTGGTCGAGACTCGCCGCGCCGAACAGGTGGCTGCCGCCGCCGTGACCGGCGTTCACGATGTGCGCTTTCTCGGCTACCCCGATGGCTCGCTCCAGCCTACGCTGGAACTGCGCCGCGCCATCACCCGCCTCATCCGCGAGGTGCGGCCCGATCGGGTCGTGTGCCAGGACCCGACAACCTACTTCCTTGGCCACAACTACATCAACCACCCCGACCACCGCGCCGTCGGCGAAGCCACCATCTACGCCGTGTTCCCCAGCGCCGAGACGCGCCACATCTTCCCGGAACTGCTGGCCGAGGGCCTGGAACCGCACAAGGTCTCCGAGTTGTATCTGGATCTGACCCTGCATCCCGACACCTACGTCGATATTAGCGACACGATCGACCGCAAGCTTACCGCGGTCGGCTGCCACCGCTCGCAGGTTGGCCCCGACGCCATAACGATGGTGCGCGAGTGGGCCGCCGAAGCGGGCGCCAGGGCCGGCTTCGCCTTTGCCGAGGCCTTCCGGGTGCTCCGCCTGGTAGAGCAATGAACCCCGTGGTATTTCCTGGGAGGGCCATGCCCTCCCAGCCCCTCCCCTCTGACCCCGCTGGCGTTGCCAGGCGCCGCCACAGGCCGTATACTTGGGGCCAGGCACACCCAATGCTACCCTGGCAGGCTATGACCACGCAGCGCATCCTGATCATCGAAGACGAACCGGAAATCGCCAACTACCTGCGCCGCGGCCTGGTGCTCGAAGGCTTTCAGGTGACCGTGGCCGCCGATGGCCCCACGGGGTTGGCCGCTGCCCGCGAGACGCCGCACGACCTGGTGATCCTCGACCTGATGCTCCCGGGTATTGATGGTCTGGAGGTGGCCCGGCGCCTGCGCGCCGCCTCCGACGTGCCGATCATCATCCTCACCGCCCGCGACGCGGTGGCCGATCGGGTGCGCGGCCTGGAGAACGGCGCCGACGACTACCTGGTCAAGCCCTTCGCCTTCGAGGAACTGCTGGCGCGCATCCGCGTGCAGTTGCGCCGCCGCCAGGCCAGTTCGGGCAGCGAGGTGCTCCGCTTCGGCAACCTGACCCTCGATACCGCCGCCCGCGAGTTGCGCATCGGCGAGCGCCGGGTCGAGTTGACGGCAAAAGAGTACGACCTGCTGGAACTCTTTATGCGTCACCCCAACCAGGTGCTCACCCGCGAGGTGATCTACGACCGCGTCTGGGGCTACGACTTCGGGGGCGAGAGCAATATCATCGAGGTCTACGTGCGCTACCTGCGTCAGAAACTCGAGGCCCACGGCGAACCCCGCGTGATCCACACGGTGCGCGGCGCCGGCTACATTCTCCGCGAGGAGTAAGATATTGTAATCTGCGATCCTTTGTCGTCACCGCGCTCCGGTGTTATGCTCAATCGCCCATGGCGGGTGTTCGAGCAACCCGCATCGCACCGGGGCCTGTATGTGTTTGCCCACCACCAGCCAGGCGCGTCGGTTGCGCCCCATACTGGCCATCGGCGCCCTGATCGCAGCAGCGATAACGACGCTCTTCGCCCCTGGCTTCGCCCTGGTTCCGCTCCTGGTTACCGCCCTGGTGATCATCTGGGATCGACTGGTCCTCGAGCGCGATCTGCGGCGCCTGGCTGTCAGTGTCGCCAACACCGAGACCGGGGCCAAACTGGAGGTCACCGACGATGCCTGGGGCGAGTTGTGCCACGCTGTCAACCGTCTGCGCCAGCAACGGCGCGCCGAACAACAACTCCAGCGCCTGCTCCCCGAACTCCCCGCCGTTGAAGCCCTGCTGGAAGCGAACCTGCCGCCCGAAGGGCTGCCCTGCGACATTGCGGTGCTGGCCATCGCTCCCCCCGAGGGTTCGGCGCAGACGACGCGCCTGCGCGAAGCCGCCGCGCTCGCCGCTGCCAGCACGCGCGAGTACGATGCCCTGCTCACCCGCCCTGGCGAGCACCTGGTGCTGATCTTTGGCGTCACGGGCCGGCAAGGCCCCGCGGCGATCCTGCGCAACGCGCGCCAGGCCGCCCGTGCCATGCACGCCCACTGGACCCTCGACGCCTCACAGCGGCCCCGCCTCGCTCTGGCCAGCGGACAGGCTCGCGTGATGTCGCTTCCCGGTCTTGGCCTTACGGTGATCGGGCCACCGATTGATCAGGCCCTCGCCCTGCTGGATCTGGCCGACGAGGACCTGCTGCTGTGCAACGAAGAGACCTACCTTGCCCTGCGCCGCCTCGGCCAGGTACCGGCCCAGCTTGCCAGCCAGCGCCCCGTCGCCAGCGAAGGGCGCCCCAGCGCCTACGCGATCCCGCTCTGATGTGCCAATGACCCTCCTGTAGGGAGGGTTTGGGAGTGCTCCGCCCTCCCAGGAAAACGCTCTTGCCTCCCGTCGTTATCCGACAAAGCCTGCGGGCTTACCACAGGCGGTTAGAGGGGTATAGAAAACCCGGAGTCCATCCTGCCCGCAACCCGCCGAGATTCGCCCAACCGGCGCATTCATAGCGTTGCTCGAAAAGATTGACCCGCAACGATGGTGGCACGAGCGCAGCGAGCCACACCGCTCAGCGTCCGCAGGAGATCAAGCGTTCCGGTCAGTGCTGTAGCGCGTCAGCAGGCCCTGCGCAGTGGTACACCCTTGCGTTTTGATCTTGCGCGGCGTATAATGTCAACGGTTGATCAATACACCTTCCAGGCTTCGTCTTCGGGTCCCTCGCGTTGAGCTAAGGACGGCGGATGGAAGAATCGAAAGGGATTGCCGCAGAGTCCGGGGCGTCTTCCTCGCCGCACCACGGTGAGAACGGATCCACGTCCGAAGCTGAGGATATGGCCCTGATGGAGCAATACCTCAGGGACCCTGCGCACGAATACCGCAATCTCAAGTATGGCGACACGGTTGACGGCAAGATCATGCGCGTCGACCGTGATGAGATTCTTGTTGACATCGGCGCCAAGGCCGAGGGGGTCGTCCCCGCCCGCGAGATGCAGTCCCTCGCTCCCGAAGATCGCGCCGCGCTCCAGGTCGGCGACACGCTGCTGGTCTTTGTGGTGCAGTCCGAAGATAAAGAAGGGCGCGCCATACTTTCGATCGACAAAGCGCGACAGGAACGGAGCTGGCGGGCGCTGCAGGCCGCCTATGAGCGCGGTGAGGTGATCAAGGCGCGGGTAGTTAATTACAACAAAGGCGGGCTGCTCGTCAACCTCGACGGCGTGCGCGGCTTCGTGCCCGCCTCGCAGGTCTCGGGCATCAGCCGCGGCCCCGACACCCAGAAACAGTCCGATATGGCCAAAATGGTCAATACGGAACTGCCGCTCAAGGTCATTGAAATCAACCGTAACCGCAATCGGCTTATTCTCTCCGAACGGCAGGCGCTCCAGGAGTCGCGGGAACTGAAGAAGGATGAACTGCTGTCCAGCCTCCGCGAGGGGGACGTACGGACAGGCGTGGTCAGTTCGGTGTGCGACTTCGGCGCATTTGTTGATATCGGCGGGGCCGATGGTCTTGTGCATTTGTCCGAGATTTCGTGGAGCCGGGTCAAGCATCCCTCAGAGGTCTTAAAGGTCGGCGATACGGTTCAGGTGTATATTTTGAGTATTGATCACGAACGCAAGCGGATTGCCCTCTCGATAAAACGAACCCAGAGCGAACCCTGGACTCGCGCGGGCGAGAAGTACCACCTCGGCCAGATCGTGGAAGGCACTATCACCCAGATCACCTCCTTTGGCGCCTTTGCACGGATCGAGGATGGCATCGAAGGTCTGATCCACGTCTCGGAGATGGGAGATGAGCGCATCCAGAACCCCAGAGACGTTCTTACTGAAGGACAGACCATTCGGGCGCGCATTATTCGGATTGACCCGGCACGCAAGCGCATGGGGCTTAGCCTTCGCCTCAACCCCGACGTGAGCGAGGAAGCTGACGCCGAGGAGCCGATGGATACGTCTTCCTGACGCAATGAGGCGCCGCTCCGCGGTGTGGCACGGGCGCCTGGGAAGCGGCAACCTCCCGGTCCCCCAACCCATCCGCGGTTCCCCGCAGAGTCCACTGGACCCCGCCTACTCCATGGACGGAATCTGAGGAGCCCGATGCCTGCTCAGACTCCAGGCTCTGCCGGTATATCGGGCATCGGTCGCGTGTACGTTCATCCCTGTGGGCGCACCTGCGACTGGTTCAGGGATAGCTAGTGGAGAACTTCCATGTCAGATCTTTACAGTAAGTTTACCAAGCGGGCCAAGCAGGTGCTGCAGCTCGCGCATGAAGAGGCGCGCTCGTTTAACCACCCCTACATTGGCACCGAGCATATCCTGCTCGGGCTCATCCGTGAGAGCGAGGGGATCGCCGCGCGCGTCCTCGATGACCTGGGGGTCAAACTGGCCCAGGCGCGCAGCGCCGTCGAGTTCATCGTCGGAGTTGGGGAGGGCGCCCCTTCAGCCGATCAGGAACTCACGGCCCGGGCCCAGAAGGTGATTAAGTATGCGATTGAAGAAGCCAATCGCCTCAATCACCACTACATCGGCACCGAACACCTGCTCCTCGGCCTGGTGCGCAACGGCGAGGGCGTGGCCACCGGCGTACTCGACATTATGGGCGTGAGCCTGGAGCAGGTGCGCAATCAGGTGATGCGCGTGCTGCGCCACGGCACCACCGGCACCGCCGAACAGCGCGGCGCCGCACCCGGCAGCGCCGCCCAGCGCCAGTCGAAGACGCCCTACCTCGATGCCCTGGGTACCGATCTCACCGAAATGGCCGAGGCTGGCCGCCTCGACCCGATCATCGGCCGCCAGCACGAGATTGAGCGTGTGATCCAGATCCTCTCGCGCCGCACCAAGAACAATCCGGCCCTGATCGGCGAACCGGGCGTCGGCAAGACGGCGATCGTTGAGGGGTTGGCCCAGCGCATCGTGCAGGGCGACGTGCCCGACAGCATCAAGGGTAAGCGCGTGGTTACGCTGGATATGGGCGCCCTGGTGGCCGGCACCAAGTACCGTGGCCAGTTTGAGGAGCGCCTCAAGCGCGTGATTGATGAGATCAAAGAGACCCGCTGCATCCTCTTTATTGATGAGTTCCACACCATCATCGGCGCCGGCGGCGCCGAGGGTACCCTTGACGCGGCCAACATCCTCAAGCCGGCCCTCTCCCGCGGCGAACTGCAGACCATCGGCGCCACCACCCTCGATGAGTACCGCAAGTACATCGAGCGCGACGCCGCCCTTGAGCGCCGCTTCCAGCCGGTGATGGTCGAGGAGCCCGGCCTTGAGGATACGGTGCAGATCCTTCGCGGCATCAAGTCGCGCTATGAGGATTTCCATCAGTTGCAGATCAGCGACGAGGCGATCAAGGCCGCCGCGGCCCTCTCGGCCCGCTATGTGCCCGATCGCCAGTTGCCCGATAAGGCCATTGACCTGATCGACGAGGCCGCCAGCCGCGTGCGCATGTACCGCAGCGCCACCCCGCCGCAGCTCCGCGATGCCCTCCGCGGCCTCGAGGCCCTGCGCAAGGAGCGCGAGGCGGCCCTCGAAGACAAACAGTACGATCTCGCCAGCGACCTCCGCGAGCGCGAGGAGCGCATGCAGATGCGTATCAGCGCCATCGAACAGGAGATGGGCGCCGCCCGGGGCGATGACCGGATCATCGAACGGCCCTACGTCACCGAGGAGGATATCGCCGAGGTGGTGGGGATGTGGACGGGCATTCCCGTGACCCGCCTCAAGGGCGATGAGACCATGCGCCTCATGCAGATGGAGGAGTTCCTCCATAACCGGGTCATCGGCCAGCAAGAGGCTATTGTCACCATCTCCAAGGCCGTGCGCCGCGCCCGCGCCGGGCTGAAGGATCCCAAGCGCCCCATCGGGAGCTTCCTCTTCCTTGGCCCCACCGGCGTGGGCAAGACCGAGCTCGCCAAGACCCTGGCCGAGTTCATGTTCGGCTCCGAAGAGAGCCTGATCAAGATCGATATGTCCGAGTTCCAGGAGCGCCATACCACCTCACGCCTGGTGGGTTCGCCTCCCGGCTACGTCGGCTACGGCGAGGGCGGCCAGTTGACCGACGCCGTGCGCCGCAAGCCCTACTCGGTCGTGCTCTTCGACGAGATCGAGAAGGCCCATCCCGACGCCTTCAACCTGCTGCTCCAGGTGCTCGAAGATGGCCACCTCACCGATGGCAAGGGCCGCAAGGTCGACTTCCGCAACACCATCATCATCATGACCTCGAACGTCGGCACCGAGCATATCCGCCGCGCCAGTCGCATCGGCTTCGGCATCAACGCCGATGAGATTGACCAGACCGATATGCGCCGCAAGGTGGACGACGCCCTCAAGGCGCTGTTCCGCCCCGAGTTCCTCAACCGCATTGACGCGACGATCATCTTCCATCCGTTGACCAACGAGGAGATCCAGCAGATCACCAGATTGATGCTCAACCGGGTGCAGAAGCAACTCGATGAGCACCAGATGCGGCTGGATGTGCGGCAGGACGCTCTCGACCTCCTGGCCCGCCGCGGCTACGATCCGGCCTTCGGCGCCCGCCCGTTGCGCCGCATCATTACCAATCTGATCGAGGACGCCCTGGCCGAGGGGTTGCTGGAAGGGCGCTTCCAGGAGGGCGATACGATCGTCGTTGATACCGAGGGCGACGCCCTCCGGCTCCGCTCCCAGCGCGAGCTTGAGGGGCAGACGAGCAGCGAAAGCCCACAGCAGGCCGAAGAAAGCCCGGCCCTCGTGGAGTAGGAACCCGTTGGGAGTGGCGCTGGACTAGCCTCCCTGTGCTACTCCCAACCGTATCCCAACAGGCCATGCGGCGAAACCCTGTTTTACCTGGAGCCACGCGCATCGCGTGGCTCCGGGTATTTCGAGGGTTGTGATCGCAGGAGGACCGCGCCGCTCCGAAAACCCTGATTTACGATGGTTCGTCGTAGACAGAACCCGCGTGGTATAATCCGGTGTATGGGCAAACCGCGCACAAGTTACGTCTGCCAGCAGTGCGGCGCTCGACAGACCCGCTGGATGGGCCGGTGCGCCGATTGCGGGGCCTGGGACAGCTTTGTGGAGCAGGTGGAGGATCGCGCTCCCGCGCGCGCCAGCGGCAACGGGGCCGGCGCCCGCCCGCTGCGCCTGCGCGACGTGTCCACCGCCGGCTTTCAGCGCCTCGAGGTGTACACCGGCGAACTCGCCCGCGTCCTTGGCGGGGGCCTGGTACCCGGCTCGGTGGTGCTCATCGGCGGCGACCCCGGCATCGGCAAGAGCACCCTGCTCACCCAGGTGGCGGCCCACTTCGCCGCCGCTGTCGCCCCGGCGCTCTACGTGAGCGCCGAGGAGTCGGCCCAGCAGATCAAACTGCGCGCCGAACGCCTGAACCTGCGGCACGATGATCTGTTCGTGTATGCCGAAACCTCTCTGGACGCCGTGCTCGAGCAGATCCGCATCCTGCGCCCGGGGCTGGTGATTGTCGACTCGATCCAGACGGTCTACCTGGAGGATCTGACTGGCGCCGCCGGCAGCGTCAGCCAGGTGCGCGAGGGCGCGCTGCGCCTGATGCACGTGGCCAAGGAACTGGGCATCCCCATCGTCCTGGTTGGACACGTCACCAAAGAAGGCGCCATTGCCGGGCCGCGGGTGCTCGAACACATCGTTGACGTGGTGCTCTACCTGGAGGGCGACCGCTTCCACCAGTACCGGCTGCTGCGGGGGGTGAAGAACCGCTTTGGCTCGACCAACGAGATCGGCGTCTTCGAAATGGCCGGCGATGGCATGCGCGAGGTGCCCAATCCCTCACAGGTGTTCCTCGCCGAACGTTCCGCCGGCAGCCCCGGCTCGACCGTCGCGGTGATGCTGGAGGGCACGCGCCCGCTCCTGGTGGAGGTGCAGGCCCTTACCTCCTCCACCAGCAACACCCCGCCGCGCCGCACGACCAATGGCTTCGATCTCAATCGCCTGTTGATGCTCAGCGCCGTGCTGACCAAGCGCGTCGGTCTGCCCTTGTTCAACCAGGACATTTATGTCAACATCGTTGGTGGATTACGCATCAGCGAACCGGCCGCGGACCTGGCCGTGGCCATGGCGATCGTCTCGTCGTACCGCAACCAGCCGGTGGGTGCGGATCTGGCGCTGATCGGCGAGATCGGGCTCTCGGGGGAACTGCGGAGCGTGAGCCAGCTCGATCGGCGGCTCGCCGAAGCGGCCAACCTCGGCTTTGCCCGCGCGATCGTACCCTCCACGGCAAACCTGCCCGCCACAGGCGATCTCGCCCTGGCGCCGGCTCGCTCCCTGGCCGAGGTGGTGGAGATGCTCGCCCACAGGGGTTAAGCGCCGCGGGGCGCTGTCCCTGGAAGCGACGGGCGCCACCCGTTCCGCCCGCAGCGGCGGACACGTCCGCGTTTCGACCGGATGCCCGCCCGCGGCGGGCGGAACAAACGGATCGTTGCCCAGCGAAACCATAGCATAGCCTGGTAGTCCGTGAACTACGTTTCCTCGCATTTCCGCCCCCCTCCCATCCTCCCCCCGTTGGGGGGAGGCGCCGGGCTCCCTCCCCCGACGGGGGAGGGTTGAGGAGGGGGCGGAGTTACCAAAAAACGTAGTTCACAGAGTACGTAGTGGCGCATTTTTCAATACCGGTATGAACAAGGACTCCCCCGGAGGGGCCATACCGTCCCCAACCCTCCCATCCGGCGGGCCGCGACGGAAAGTCAGTCTCAACTTCATCGTTCGCATTCTGGGGATGCTCAGCCTGGCATACATCGGCTGGTCAGTGGGCCGGTCGCTATCCAACCCGCAGCCGGATGAGATGCAGGTGTTTGCGACCCAGTTGTTGATGCTCGCCGGCGCCGGTCTGGGGCTACTGGTAACGCCGCGCCTCACCATCGAGCCGGTGGAGGAGTTGCTGCGCCGGTCGCGCCACGTGCCCCTGCCCGATTTGCTGATCATCGGCGCGGGTGTGCTGATCGGCCTGATCTTCGCCGTGCTGCTCGCCGTGCCCCTGGCCTCGTTGCCGCGCCCCTTCGGGCAGTACCTGCCGCTGATCTGCGCCCTGGTCTGCGCCTACGTCGGCGGGAAGATCTTCGCCGTGCGCAAGCGCGATCTGAGCGACCTGCTGCGCTCGCTACGCCCTGGCGTCGCCCCGCCTGCCCTGGCGGGGGCGCCAGCGCAGCCCCAACCCGCCGAACGGCGCCTGCTGCTCGACACCAGCGCGATCATTGACGGGCGCATCGCTGCGGTCGCCCGCACCGGCTTTCTCGAGGGCACGCTCCTGGTGCCGGGCTTTGTGCTGGCCGAATTGCAGCAACTTGCCGACTCCACCGACGATCTGCGCCGCAGCAAGGGCCGGCGCGGCCTCGACCTGCTCAACGAGATGCAGCGCCAGTCGCCCCTGCCGGTCGAGGTGCTCAACGTCGAGGTTGCCGGCGCCAGCAAGGTTGATGATAAGCTGATCGCCCTGGCCCGCCAGTACGTCTGCCCGATCATCAGCAACGACTTCAACCTCAACCGCGTCGCCGGCCTCCAGGGGGTGCGGGTGCTGAGCCTCAACCAGCTCAGCGAGGCCGTGCGCCCGCCGGTGAGCCAGGACCAGCGCCTGCACGTGCTGATCCGCAACGAGGGCAACGCGCGCCAGCAGGGGGTCGGCTATCTGGAAGACGGCACGCCGGTGATCGTCGAAGACGCGCGCCACTTGATCGGCCAGACCATCGAAGTGATTGTGACGCGCCTGCACCAGACCCAGACCGGACGGCTCATTTTCGCCACCGTTGCGCCGGAACCGGCCCCGGCGCCTTCCAGCGGCGGGTAGCGCAATCCAGACCCTCCTCCAGGAGCTATGCGAGCGATCATCCAGCGGGTCAGCACGGCCTCGGTAGAGGTTGAAGGCCAGATTGTGGGGCGCATCGGCCCGGGGGTGCTGGTGCTGCTCGGCGCCGGCCAGGGCGACACCGAAGCCGAGGCCCGGCTCCTGGCCGAGAAGACCGCCCATTTGCGGATCTTTGCCGATGAGGCGGGGAAGTTCAACCGCTCGCTGCTCGACACCGGCGGCAGCGCCCTGGTCATCTCGCAGTTTACCCTGTACGCCGACACACGCAAGGGCCGCCGCCCCAGCTTCACCGGCGCGGCGCCCCCAGACGAAGCCGAACCGCTGGTCCGAGCCTACTGCGCCGCCCTGCGCGGCCTGGGCGTCACGGTGGAGACCGGGGTCTTCGGCGCGATGATGCGCGTCGCCCTGGTCAACGAAGGCCCTGTCACCATCACCCTCGACACCGACACCTATCGCATGCCGCGCTCGGGGTGAGGGGGATAGGAAACCGGGTTTCCCCATCCCCCTGCTCGATGTGAGGGTGTGGTACAGTCCAGATGCTATAATTCCCTGGCAAGCGCCACGTGGCCAGCAGCCGCGCACCGGCGCCGTTGGCATGTTCATGGGTAGACGCAGCGATGTCCGTGATTTGCCCGATCCAGCGAACCGGGGATGTGTACGTGGCCGTGAGTCGCGTGCGTGATCTGGCAACCGCCATGGGGTTCTCGCCGGCTGACCGCGCGCGCATCGAGATCGCCACCACCGAACTCGCGCGCAACCTGATCGTCCACGCGGGCGGCGGAACGCTGGCCTTCAGCCAGGTGAACGACCCCGGTCACGGCCCGGGGCTGGTGGTGGAGTCGCACGACCACGGTCCTGGCATTGCGAACCTGGACCTGGCGCTGCAGGATGGCTACAGCACTGCTCGCAGCCTCGGCGCCGGTCTGCCAGGGGTGCGCCGGCTGATGGATACGTTTACGATTGAGTCGACGGTCGGTGTGGGCACATGGGTCAGGGCCGTCAAATGGGTGATCCGGCCCCGGCGGAGCAGCATCTATGGACGTTAAATGGGGGGCGAGCAACCGGCCGAAACACGGCCAGGAGATCAGTGGCGATGCCTATGTGATTGCCCCATTTAGCCCGCATGGGCTGGCGGTCTCGCTCATCGACGGGCTTGGCGGCGGCGCAGCGGCGGCGCACGCGGCGCAAAGCGCCGCCGCGGTGATCCGCAGCGCCCCGGCGCAGGATCCGGTCGAACTGGTCCGGCGCTCACACCTGGCGCTGCGCGGCACCCGCGGAGCGGTGATGGCGCTGTTCAGTTACAACCTGGAGCACCGGAGCGTCAGTTTTGTGGGGGTTGGCAACATCGGCGTCCAGGTCTATAGCGCCGTTCCGATCAAACCCATTTCGAAGAATGGCATCGTTGGGTACCGGTTGCCGAGTTTGCTCAAACTCGCCTATAGCTACCAGCCAGGCGACACGTTTGTGCTGTACAGTGATGGGATATCTGGCGATTTCGTTCACGAAATCGACTTCAAAAGCATCACAGACGCCCAGAGCCTGGCTGAGAGCATCCTGCGCCATTACGGCAAGGGGTACGATGATGCCAGCGTGGTAGTTGTGCGCATCAACGCATAGAAACAATGTACGACGACCTTGCAGCCTGGCTCGAGGCCCATCATCTCCCCCTGATCGATAGCTGGGCCGAACTCGGTGTCGCGCCGGGCAATGGCGCCGGGGGCGCGCCGGGCATCGCCACGCTCACGCCCACGCCCACGGTAGTGGCAGCGGCGGATCTCTACACTGCAGTGGTCGCTGCGGCTCACGGTGACGTCGCCGACCTGGCTGAGCAGTTGCGCCTGCTGGCCGCCACCCAGGGCCAGCAGGAGTTGACCACGAGCATCGCCCTGGCGCGGGTCCTGCGGCAGAGTACCGTGGCCCTGATCGGCGCCAGTGTGAGCGATCCGGCTACGGCCCTCGCCCTCACCGAGGCGATTGGCGCCATGTTCGAACAGGCCGTGTTCGGGCTGGTGGAAGCGTGGGAAGGACAGACGCGCCGGATCATCGAAGATCGCGAGTTCATCGCCGAGAGGCTGGAGGAGGCTTCCGCCGCCGCCGATAAACGGGCGTTACAACTCCAGTCGCTGAACGTCATCTCCCGGCAACTCTCCTCGGTGCTGGAAGAGGAAGCGATCCTGCACCTCGTCGTCAACAATATCCACCAGCTCACCGGCGCCGCGCACGTCGCGATCTGGCAACCTGAGGCTGCGCCCGGTCCTGACGGCCCTACTCTGGCGGCCCGCCAGTCCATCGGGGTCGAGTGGATTCCGGTATCGGGTATGCACCTGCGGGCAGATCATCCCACCGACCTGGTGGCGCGGGCCTTCCAAAGTGGCACGCTCCTGTTTGACTCGAAGCCTGCCTCCGAGGGACAGGGGCCGTGGCTGCAGCCCGGCTGTGGGGTGCTGGCGTTGCCAATGGTGGTCGGGCAGGAGGTGGTGGCCGTAACGGTGCTGCAGGACCCCGATCCGCTCCATCAACTGCGCCTCCAGCAAGATCTGGCGCAGGGCGTGGTCGGTCAGGCCGCCATTGCACTGCAAAACGCGCGACTCTATGCCAGGATACGCAGCCTGAACGCCAACCTTGAATGGCGCGTGGCCGAACGCACCCGTGAACTCCAGGAAGAAAAGGATCGCCTCGCCACCATTTACCAGATTTCCACCGAGGTTAGCAGTACGCTCGACCTGGACGCCCTGTTGAACACCTCGCTCAAGCTGCTCGTCGAGGTGACCAGGGCCGAGCAGGGGACCATTCTGCTGATCGAGCAGCCTGAGGGCGGCGTGCTGGTAACACGCGCGGTCTTTGGTATGGCGGAGGAGATGCAGACCTGCACGCGCCTGCCCCTTGACAGCGGCATCGCCGGCCAGGTTGTCCAGAGCCGTTCCGGATTGCTCATCAGCGACGTCTCCAGCGACGAACGCTGGCTCGCCGTTCCCGGAGGGGCGCCGTACCCGCTCCACGGCGCGGTGGTGGCCGTACCGCTGATCTTCCAGGGTGAAGTGCTCGGAGTGATCACCCTGGCCCATCGGCAGATCGGCTTTTTCAACGAAGACTACCTGCGGCTGCTGAACGCCTGCGCCGGGGCTATCGCGATTGGAGTGAACAACGCCAACATGTTCCACACGCTCAGCGCCGAGTATGAGCGCCGCTCTGAATTGCTGCGCCAACAACGCACGGAAACAAGTAAAATCAACGCCATTCTGCAGAGTCTCAACGATGGCGTCATCGTTTGTGATCTCTACGGGAGCATTCTGGCGGTGAACGCCGCCGCGGCGCCGATCCTCCAGCGCAAGTTCGAGGAACTGGTGCTCTGGAACCTGCACGACCTCCTCGAACGCTACCTCGGCCCGCGCATCGCCGAGCTACCGCTGGGCGAACTGCTGCGCCATCCGCTCACCAGCGAGGGCCACCCCCGCATCTTCACCTCCACCATGCGTGTTGGAATGCGTGTCGTCAGCCTGACGCTCGGTCCGGTGCTCAAAAACGCCGATGACAGGGAAGTGCTCGGCGCCCTGCTGGTGCTCCGCGATGTTACCCGGGAAACCGAAGCCGACCGCATGAAGACCGAGTTCATCGGTACGATGTCGCACGAGTTACGTACACCGATGACGGCAATCAAGGGCTTCACCCAGTTGCTGCTGATGGGCAGCCTCGGCCCGTTGACAGCGACGCAGCGGGAGTTCGTCACCACGATTTACAACAACACCGAACGCATGATCAGCATGATCAACGATGTGCTCGATCTGACCAAGATTGAATCGGGCAGCGTTGAACTGGAATGGCGCTCGCTCCACCTGGCCGAGGTGCTCAGCGGGGTGATCGCCGAACTGAAGGACCAGATCGCCGAACGGGGCCATCAGTTGACGATCAACCTGCCTCCCGGCCTGCCCCTGGTGCGCGGCGATGCCCACCGGCTGCACCAGATCATCTACAATCTGCTGGTCAATGCGGTGAAGTATACGCCCCGCGGCGGGCAGATCTGGGTCGAAGCCTGCGAGCCGGTCACCGCCGACCTGCCCGACGAGGTGCGCGATCAGATCGCCCTCGACCGACGCTACCTGCAGGTGAACATCCGCGATACAGGCGTGGGCATCAGCGCGGAGGATCTGCCCCGCATCTTCGACCGCTTCTACCGCACCGAGAACCCCCTGAAGATCGAAGCCGGCGGAACCGGACTGGGGTTGTCGCTGGTCCGGCCCCTTGTCCATCTGCTGGGCGGACGTATATGGGTGCGCAGCGCCGTCGGCACGGGCAGCACCTTCGCCTTCGTCCTGCCCGCGGCCGAGACGTGGTGAGCCACGGCCTCTCCCACCCCATCACCCGCCAGGCCTTCCCGCATCACCTCCCACCGCGCGAACAGCCGCGACGGGCCGCCTCTACCACGCAACGGGCCGTGGCGCCGGCCCGGGCATGGTATGATACTCGTCAGACAAGACTCAGGTTTCTTGTACGGTTTGGGCGCCCTGACCGCGCCAGTTGGAGAAAAAGGACCAATCGATGAAGCCTCTGATCGGTATCTCGTGTGGCACGTTCTATGATCGGGACTGGTGCCCGCCCTCCTTTGGGCACCGCCAGACGTATGTTGACGCCATTCTGCGCGCGGGCGGCGCGCCGATGCTCATCCCTCCCGTGCCCGACGAGCTTACCCTGCGTATGCTGTTTGATCGCCTCGACGGTCTGTTGCTCGCCGGCGGCGGGGACATCGCGCCGGTCAACTATGGCGCCGAGCCGCACCCGAACCTCGGCACGGTTGACCCGCTCCGCGATGGCGCCGAACTGCCGATGGCGCGCTGGGCCGTGGCCGAGGGCAAGCCGGTGCTGGGGATCTGCCGGGGCATTCAGGTCCTGAACGTGGCCCTTGGCGGCACGCTCTACCAGGACATCCCCTCGGAGATCGAGAACGCCCTGGCGCACAACCTTTCCTACGAACGCGAGGACTGGACCCACCTGGCCCATGAGTTGCGCCTGGCCCCGGGATCGCGGCTGCGCCAGTTGCTGGGCGTGGAACGGCTCCTGGTGAACTCGCTGCACCACCAGGCGGTGCGGGAGCTGGCGCCCGGCCTGCGGGCGGTGGCATGGGCGCCCGACGAGGTTATTGAGGCGGTGGAGGGCGTGGGCGAAGGCTTCGTTATGGGTGTGCAGTGCCATCCCGAGGCCCTGCAGGGCGGGGCCGACCCGCGCTGGCAGCGGCTCTTTACCGCCTTTGTGGACAGTTGCGGCACGGGGCAGCGTCGCGCTGCGCGCGCGGCGTAGATATCCGAGATCAGGGGACCTTAGAGGTCGCGTATACCTTCAAGCGGCAATGGGGCGCCCCACACCCGCGCGAGGGCCGGGGCCACCAGGGCAGGATCGCCGGTGGTGGCGCAGCGCGTGGTTGCATCCCCGGGGGCAATGCCGGCGGCGCTGGCGACCCGGACGGTCTGCGCCGCCACCGCCGGCCCCGTATCGATGATCGTCGCTTCCGGCGCGGCGACGGCGATCAGCGGGCGCAGCGCCGGGAAGTGGGTGCAGCCAAGCACCAGCGTATCTACCCCGCGGGCGCTCAGCGGCTCGACACACGCCGCGACCACCGCGCGGGCGCGCGGCCCGTCGAGTTCGCCTTCCTCCACCAGTTGCACCATCGCCGGACAGGCCACCGTCACCACCTCGGCCCCGTGGGCAAAACGCTCGCGCAGGCGCTGAAAGCGTTCCCCTCCCAGGGTGCCGCTGGTGGCCAGCACGGCCACGCGGCCGGTGCGGGTAGCCGCAACCGCGGGCTTCAGCCCCGGCTCCATCCCCACGATCGGTACGCTGAGCCTGGCGCGGAGGACCTCGATGGCGGCCGAAGTGGCGGTATTGCAGGCCACGACGACCACGCCGGCCCCCTGCTTGACGAGCCAGGTGGCGCAGGCCAGGGCCCGCGCCTGCACCACCTCCGGAGCGAGGGGGCCATAGGGGCAGTACGCGGTATCGGCGAGGTAGAGCAGATCGTGGCGGGGCAACAGCGCGCGCACGGCCCGCGCCACCGACAGCCCGCCTAACCCGGAGTCAAAGAGACCGATCATCTCACCCGCCAGCGGCGCCATCGCCCTCCGCAGGCGGCTGCGGCGCTTCAGGCTGCGGTGGCGCCACCGGAACGATTTGCCCATTATCCGGCGCTCCAGGGGCCTGACCATCGGCAGGCGGGGGAGCATTGGGATCAGGCGTGGGCGCAGCGTTCGGATCGGGCGTGGGCTGGTAAGGGATCGGCCGCCCATCGGGGCCAAGGTCAGCCGGGTTGACCTCGTAGATATTTGGCCATGGCTTAAACTTCGTTTCGAACAGGCGCCGCTCGATAATCTGACCGTCACGTTCGATCACCCGCGTAAACTGGATGGTCATCCCGCCACGGGCCTTGTCACTCTGGCGGATGGAGCCGCGTGGCCGCCGGGGATCGGGAACGTAGCGCGGCTGGGTCGGCGCGGGTATACGTTCGGTGATAGTTGGACCGAGCAACGACACCTTGCGGCCATCGCTGGTTCCATAGATCCGCACCTCGGCCAGGGCCCGGCTCGGATCGGCCAGCGTCTGGATGAGCAGCCAGTTGCCGGTATCGTTGAGAAACTTCAGATCGAGGGCCCCGGTGAAGATCGTCGCATCCATGCCCGGGCCATTGCCGTACTCGCCGAACCCGTACTTATCGTACCAACTGATGTAGAACGAATGGCCCCAGCGTTCGGTAATCGGCAAACCGGCCCAGAAGGCGGCGCGGAACATCGTGGTCGAGTCCTGGCAGATCCCCCCGCCCCACTCGAGCTGGGTGCGGTTCTGCACGATGGCGTAGCCTTCAACAAAGCCGTTGGAGGCATCAATGCGCCCGATCGTATCATTAAAGGAAAACTCGGCCCCTGGTGGAACCAGGACGCCATGGAGCAGGCGCATACCTGCCTGGATGTTGGTGATGCGATAGGCCGCCGAGCCGCTGAAGTCGCTGCGCCCCACGGCGAGCAATTCGGTGATCCCTAGCTGATCGAGATTGGCGGCGGTGACCGGCAGCGACTCCTGACTCAGCGGCAGGGTCACCTCACGGGCAGTGGCGGGCGCGGCGAGGGCGCCGAGCACGACATCTTCGGCCCGCGCCACATCGAGCCGCCGGCCAGGAACTCCCTCCTTGAAGATACGCAGATCGCCCCCGTTCCAGTCAACCCGGGGCAAACGGCCAGGGATTGCGGTCTTCTCGGCCAGATCGGCCAGTTTCGCCTGCAACCGCGCCCGATCCACCGTAACCGCCAGCGTGTCGCCCGCGGCGCCCGCCTGGCGTTCCACGCGCACCAGGCGCGCAAGCTCCTCTAGCGACCAGACGATCGGCGACCGGGCGCCCTCGACGGTGATGGTGATCGGCACGGCCAGCAGACGGGCAAGCTCCTCGCGGGCATCCTGGACAGCGCCGTCACTCAGGCGGGGGGCCACTGCGCGGGTGCGCAGCGCAACGGTCTGGGGAACAAGGCTCTGCAGCGCAGTGGTCAGTTCGTGCAGGGTTTCATTGATCAACACCTGCTGGCCAGTGGCGGCGGGAGTTACGGCAATCAGCCCGCCGTCGAGCGCGAGGCGCGCGTCGGACGCCGGACGTTCAACCTGCACCGCGCGGCTCAGCAGGTATGCCTGCATCGCTGCCTGATCCACCGTCAGATGCAGCGGCAACTCCAGACCGTCGCGGTATACGGCGAACACCTCACCTAGATTGGTGAACGGATCGTGGCCCCGACCGGCGAGATAAGCCTGTTCGACGGCGCGATCGATCTCCAGGCGCACACCCAGTTCAGCCAGGGTAGGCGTCCAGATCTGGTCGCCGTAGGTGAGGGTCACTGGTTGGGCCAGGAAGGACGCGAACCGTCGTTCCAGCGCGGCTCTGGCCATAGCGGGGGTCAACTCGCCAACGGATACGCCACGAACGCTGACGTTGGGATAGATTTTGCCAGCATAGCGCCGGTCAAGCGCCACGAGGGCCCCACCGGCGGCGATCACGCCAATGAGCAGCAGGAGGGCGACAATGAGCCAGACCCTTCCCCCACCCCTGCGGGGCGTCCTCGGATGGACAGTAGAGAGACCGCCCGGACGACCCTGATCGAAAACCTGGTCGGCGGTCTCAGAGACCGATGGATACTGGACGTACTCCTGATGGATGCGGCCAGATGGCGAACCGAGGGGTGAGGAATGCTCGACCGACACCGGAACCTCCCACGAAAACCGCGCAACGCTGGAAGCAATGTATGCACCAGCAACTATAGCGGCAAGGTATTACCATTGTCAATGACGATTGGCTTATTCGCAGGGCTCGTGCAACGTCGGTCTCCCACGGCAGGGTCCGGGGCGGCGTAGCTGCCCCGGGGGATATGGTTCGGTGGTTTTGGCGGCTATGCCGTCATAACCACCGAACCAATCGGGGTTGGGGGCTTGCCCCATAGACCTTGCACAAGCCCCGGGCTTAATACTACAACGAAGGTTGGCCTTCTGCCGCATCAGTACGCTGTACGCCTGTCACCCTGAGCGGAGGCGTAGCCGGAGCGAAGGGTCTCGGT
>DAOUDA010000126.1:0-11177 GCA_034431835.1 Chloroflexaceae bacterium
AGCAGAGCGAGGGGTCGTGCGCGACCCGCTCAGATTCCTCGCTGCGCTCGGAATGACAAGAATGCGGCATCTTCAATCGTAATTGGTATAACAGGGTATGGTTCAGGGGCGGATGCTCCAACGTCTCTCCGTCGCCCCACATAGTCGGTCCATGGCGCGACAGACAAGCCCCGGCGCGCCCTCGCGGCCGCGCCCGGCGGAAAGTTTCAGACCCCATCGGCGCGCACCGGGGGTGGCTGGCGCTCAGCTTCTCCGGAGGGCGGTTGCAGGCCGGCGCGGGCGATAATCGCGCGACCCGGAGGCCCGGTGAGGAAGTTGAACAACGATTGGGTGGGGCCGGGGCCGCTGCGTTCACGAACGCGAACCAGAAACCAGTTTACTTCGAGGGGCCCGCTGGCGAGATCGACGTGGCCCACGCCCTCGCCGCGGGCCGGGGCGCAGCTTCGGGGCAGGAAGGCCAGTCCCATGCCGGCGCGCACGGCCTGCAACTGGGCAGTGGCGCTATCGGTCTCCAGACACGGGCGCAGTTCGGCCAGGGTTACACCACGGCGCCGGAGCAGGTCTTCGATCGCCCGGCGCAGGGCCGTGCCGCTGCGCGGCAGGATCAGAGGATACTCACACAACGCGGCGGGGGGGAGTTGCTCCTGTTTGAGCACCGGATGGCCCGCCGGGGCGGCAAGGATCAGCGGTTCCTTGGCGAGAGGGGTTGACTCCAGGCCGCGGCGGCGCTGCGGCTCCTGGAGGAGCGCCAGGTTCAGGCTGCGGTCGGTGAGGCCATCGAGCAAGGCTTCGGGCGAGGCGATCTCCAGTTCCAGGCCGACGCCGGGAAACTGCTCGTGAAACCCGGCCAGCAGGCGCGGGAGCAGCCGTTCGCCGCCTCCTGACGTACAGCCGAGCACCACGCGCCCGGCTACCTGCCCCTTGAGTGCCATCAGCGTCTCTTCGGCCCGTTCGGCGAGGCGCACCAGTTCACGGGCGCTGACCAGCAACTCCTCGCCGGCATGGGTGAGCACCATGCGCTGGCCCACGCGCCGGAAGAGGCGGATGTCGCCCAGTTGCTCCTCCAGGGCGCGGATCTGCTGGCTCACCGCGGGCTGGGTCATATGTAGGGCCGCGGCGGCGGCGGAGTAATTGCCCGTGTCAACCACGGCCAGGAAGGTGCGAAGATGGAAGGTGTTGAGCATGGCACTATCCCAACCCGGCGCGTCGCAGGCGGGCCACCAGTTCGCTGAGCAGCAGCGCGGTGGCGCCCCAGACCTTGTAGCCTTCGAGGGCGAAGTAGGGCACGCGCATGCGCAAGCCGCGCCGTTCCCAGACCTCCTCCTGGATAGTGGCCGGGTCCAGCAGCATGCGCAGCGGCACGCTGAAGGCCGCCTCGACCTCGTCGGGGTCGGGGCGCAGGTCGAGTTCGCCGATGCTCAGACCAACCACCGGGGTGAGCCGGTTGTTGCTGGGTGGAATATAGAAAGCGGTGAGCGTGCCGAGCACCTCGACGTTGGCCGGACGGATGCCCAGTTCCTCCCAGGCCTCGCGCAGCGCCGTGCCAACCGGACCGCCATCATCGGGGTCGGTTCCGCCCCCCGGCAGCGAGACCTCGCCGCGGTGGGTGGTCAGGCGAGCGGAGCGCACCGTCAGCGGCAGCCAGAGTTCGCCCTCGCTAGGGTAGAGCAGCACGAGCACCGCCGCCTCGCGGGGCGTTACGCCAGGCGGCGGGTGCATGGGCCGGATAGAAGCGCCGCCGAGGTCGCGTAGGACGAGCAGGTCTTCGATCGCGACCGGCGCCGGATCGGCCATCGCCCGGCGCAGCGCGGCTATTTGGTGCTCCAGATGGGCCATGGATCAGGTAACGACTAACGTGTGTGCGCCTTGTCCGCGAGTTGCTGGAGCACTCGGGGATCGCCGTTGCGGTGGCGGGGAAAGCTATAGGTGGCCGCGGGCACAAAGGCATCGGCGCCGGCCTGGTACAACAGTTGGGTGATCTGGATGCTCTCAGGAGCGATGTCGATCACGTTGCAGGAGTTCTTGCCGTGCTCGCGTCCCTTGCCGCGATACGACGTCGTGGTGCCGCTCTGGCAGATGATCGTCCCCTGGCGCAGGTCGGGAAGCACGTCGCAGGTATGGCCGACGTAGGAGACGTGCACGTGGCCGCACAGCAGCAATTCAGCGCCCAGTTCGTCGAGCAGGCGCACGGCGGGGCGAGGGTTGCTTAGTGCCCGGTTGCGCCGCTGACCAGGCGGGTTGATGACGGGGTGGTGCCAGACGACCACTTTGCATACCTCGGACGGGTAGCTGCCGAGGCGCTGGCGCAGGGCCTCGGCCTGACGGCGGCTCAGGCGTCCGCCGTCGAATGTCAGGCCGTGGGCTGTGCAGGCGCCAACCACGACGAGGCCAGGGCGCTCAAAGACCGGGTTGAGGTCGCGGCTGATATGGCGGCGGTAGCGCCCGAGGGGGTTGAACAGCCGCAGGTGCAGGTTGTAGAGCGGCACATCGTGGTTGCCCGCGACAACGAGTTGCGGGCCGGGCAGCGCCGCGCGCAAGGTATTGGCGACGCGCCAATGGATAGCGATGTCGGCGCGCTGCACAAAGTCGCCCGAGATAACCACCAGGTCCGGTTTAAGGGTCGGCGCCTGACGGACCAGACACTCGGCGATCGCGTGGTGAAATGGCGGGCCAGCGTGGATGTCCGAGATGTGCAGGATCCGGTGGCGCACGCGTTACTCCTCGGCGGGCGGCGTTACCGCGGTCATGGCCTTCTCGCGCATAAGACCCAGGAACGCCCGCCCGATCAAGATGGCCTCGACGGCCAGAGCGACGAGGAAGCCATAGCGAACAACCAGCGCGACGGTGTACATACGGACTCCGAACCAGGCGCCGCACAGGCGCATACACGGGTCATTCGAGCACTGCGATGGGTCCTATTGTAGCACGGCCCCGCGGCGGGCGCTAGAGCCACGCCGTTGTGTCGTGTGCAGGTGGAACCACATCCGTCAGCCGATTGGTGCTATGCCTGGGGCGCGGTTCAACCTCGCGGGGGCGTCTGGCCTTCACCTCCAGACCTCCACACCTCCACACCTCCGCAAGGGGAGGTACAGGGCCGCGGTCGTGCCACAAAGCCCGCCCCTGAACTTACCGCTGTTCCCAGTAGTTGTAGCGCGTCCCGAAGAGCCAGACCTGGTCGGTTTCCAGCAGGTGCACAACGAGCCCTCCGCCGCCAAAGAATTGCACGTTGGCGCGTTCGGCGCGTTCGGGGGCGGTGCCATAGCCGATCCACTGGCCCTGGCCGCGGCTGCCGTACCAGATCTTATAGAAGCCCCGCACGGGCACGTACAGGCCGGGAGGCGGATCAGCCGTGGGAGGCAGCGGTTCACCTTCCCGATACCGGTCTTCGGTTATGTAGTACGACGGTTCAGGCGCGGGACGCCCGGCGTCTTTGACCACGATGATCGAGCGGCCGGACTCGCCCAGGTCGAGCCAGATCATCGCGCCGTGCTGGAAGGGTTGAAAGGCCGCCGGGGCACTGGCATAGGCCCGATCGGGGCAAAACAGCGAGTTGCGGAAGCGACTCTCGGCGATACGCGCCTCCAGGCCGAAGGCCACCGGGCGAATGGGGTCCACGCAGGAAGGCGCGTTGCGTGCATTGAGAAGGTCGCGTCCGAGCAACCCCAGCAGCACTTCGTAGGGCGTACCGGCCAGTTCGGTATGGTGCTCCATACGTCGGCGTTCAAAGTACTGCACCGTGCCCGTCCAGTCCTCCAGAGTTTCGATGCGCGGCTCGCTGATGGGGTACCCGAAGCGCATCAGGCCGCCGTTGCGCTCCCAGTAGCGCAGGAAGGGGCCGCAGAGCGTGTGGCCGGTCTCGGGGAAGAAGCGGCAGGCGTGAGGAACACCGGCGGGGGCGGGCAGGCTTTGCCAGGGGCGCGCCTGCAACTCCAGGACGCGGGCGCCCAGGCGCCCGGCCAGGACGCCCAGACCCTCGTTGCTGTGGTCCTCCAGACGGTCGCGTTCGAACCACTGGACCGGGCCGGTCCAGATACCTTCAACGGTCTCGGTGCGTTGCTCGGTGATCGGATACCCGAACACGGCCAGGCCGCCGTTGCATTCCCAGTAGTCCAGGATGGGTCCGGAGACACAGTAGCCGGTTTCGGGGAAGCAGCGGGTGCGTGCCTGGGCCCGGGCGGGCGCGGCGGCGGTCAGGGTCGCCAGCAGCGCCAGGGCCAGCAAAATGATGACAGAGGTGCGAAGGGTGCGGCGGCACATACGGGCCTCCTTCGGTCAGACGCCTTCGGCGCGCCGGTATTGCCGGGTGGACGCCGAGTTGTGTCAGGATGGTACCACCGCTGATGTCCGGAAGCGATGGCGCTTTCCTCGCATGTACCTCAGGAGAACCTGATGGGAACGGGGGGAAACCTGGTTTCCCCACCCTTTTGCTACAGCGGTCCAACCCCATCTCTCAACAGCGACCGTGCGTAAGGACGCAGCGCGCTGCGTCCTTACGGGTACGTCTGATACTCTGGGCTTCACAAGCTGAAGAGGCCTGCTACAGAAGGTAAGGGTTGAGAGCCGGGTCGCTAGAACGCTACGTTGTAACTTGCCGCAGGTTCGGCTGTAAGGAGGTCCGGAGGGGCCACATCCTCCTTTGGGGGGCCTGCGGCCCCCGCAACCTCCGCCAGGGATAGAGCGACAAAGTAGCGATAAGATCCTGACGCGAGCAGAACCCTGATATACGGCCATCGAAAATCCGAAATCTACAATCCGAAATGGTATCAACGGATCTCCCAGCGTGAACCGAGCGGGGTCTTGGTCACCTCGATCTGGGCCGGAAAGCGGTCCTTGAGGTCGTCAATGTGGGTGATCACGATGATGCGTTTGAAATCCTCCTGAACGCTGGTGATCGCCTCGACCATGCGCTCGCGACCGACGGCGTCGAGGACGCCGAAGCCTTCGTCAATCACCAGGGTTTCGAGACGGGCGCCCGCGCGGCGGGCGAGGAGCCGCGAGAGGGCGATGCGGATGGCGAAGTTGGCGCGCATGGCTTCGCCGCCGCTGAAGGCGTCGTACACCCGCGTCCCCAGGGCGTCGGCGATGCGGATCTCCAGGGTCTCGACCGTATCGCCCTTTTTGGTGTCGCGCTGCATCTCGAAGCTGACGTGCATCTGGTTGTCGGTCATACGGCCGAGGAGCCGGTTGGCTTCGTCTTCGATCTGGGGGATGGCGGTTTCGATGAGCATGGCCTGGACGCCTTTTTTACCAAAGGCTTCGGCGAGTTCGGCGAAGAGCCCATAACGTTCCTGCAGGGCCCGTTCTTCGGAGCGGGCCTGCTCCAACTCGGCGGCGGCGACGCGGGCCTGGCGCAGGTAGGAGCTTTTCTCGGCGTGATCGCGCCGGGCGGCCTGCAACTCGTGGTCGGCGGCGCTCAGGGCCTGCTGGAGTTCGGCCAGGCGTGCCTGGGCGCCCGGCAGTTCGCGCAGTTCCTGTTCCAGCAGGGCATCCTCGCGGGTGAGGCGCTCGACCTCGGCGGCGTCGTGGGCGCGCAGTTCTTCGTTCTGGAGCAAGATGGTGCGGTCGCGGTTGAGGCCTTCCTGCGCTACGGCCAGGGCGCGTTCCTCGTCCTCCCAGTGCCGCAGGTCGCGAGCCTGCTCGCGAGCGGCGGCGTGGGCCTCTGCGTCGTAGCCCAGAGCCTCGATCGCCGCCCGAACGGCCAGACCCTCGTCGCGCAGGGCGTGGGCGAAGTCGTTAGTGTCAATCACGCGCTGCAGTTCGGCGACCTCGGCGCTCAGGGCCGGAAGGTCGCCCAGATCGGCCTCGATGCGCCGCAGTTCCTCGCGATAGGCCTCCTGGCGACCCTCGAGTTGCCCGCGGTTGTGGAGTCGCCGGTCCAGTTCCGCCAGGCGCTCGTCGAGCATCCGGCGGGTCTGGGCCAGTTCCTGCGGATCGCCAAGCAGGTCGAGGTCGGCGGCAATGGACGCCAGTTCGGCCTGGGTGGGCAGGTCAACCGCGTCGGTGTCGAGCCGCGCGCGCAACTCGTCCAGTTCGGCGCGGCGCGTATCGGCTTCGGCGCGCCAGGCAGGAACGGCTTCGAGTTGCCGCTCCAGGCTCTCGACGCGCGCCGCCGAGCCGCGCAGGCCGGTCATAGCCGTCTCAAGCTCGGCGATGGCCCCGCGCGTGGCGTCGAGTTGCGTCTCCGCCTGGCTGGCATCGCGGCGCGCGGCGGCCTCGGCCTCCCGCAGGCGGTCCAGTTCGGCCTCGTAGTGGCGGCGCGCCTCGGCGATGCCCTCGGCCCCCAGGGTCGAGCCGCAGACCGGGCAGACCCCGGCGCCTTCGTCGAGGAGGGACCGGTTGCGTTCGAGCTTTTCGCTCTCGTTCCGAGCGGTCCGCGCGGCGGCGCGCAGGGCGCTGAGCCGTTCGAGCGCGTGCTGCTCGGCGGCCCGCAGGGTGACGAGCCGATCCCCGGCTTCAGCCAGGGCGCTCTGGTCGGCGCGGGCCGCCGCCAGGTCGGCGCGCCAGCGTTCCGCCTGCTCCAACTGGGCCTCGAGGCGTTTCAACTCGGCGCTGCGAGCGTCGCGAGTGTTTTGCAGGGCCTCGCGCCGCGCCTGGAGGGTCGCGGCGAGGCTTTCGCGCCGGCGCAGCAGATCCTCGATGCGGGCGATCCGTTGGGCAACGCCCTCGGTCTCGGCGGCGCGCTGGGCGCGTTCGGCGGCCACGGGCGCGAGGGCATCCAGGGTCGTGGCAAGGGTGTCGAGTTCGGCGAGGAGCGTCTCGCGGCGCGCCGCCCGGCGGGCAAGATCCTCGTGCCGGGCCTGAGCGGCGCGCAGGCCTTCGCGCAGCCTGGCCTTTTCCTCGGCGAACTGCTGGCGGAGATCGGCCTGGCGCCGCGACAACTCCTCGTAGCGATCGCGCAGAACGTCCAGGCGCTCGACCTCGGCGCGAGCGGCGGCCAGGGCCTGCATGCCGGCGCGGATCGCATCGCGCCGGGCGAGCAGCGCTTCCGTGGCGGCGATGCGGGCGCGCAGTTCGGCCAGGTCCTGCTCGCGCCGCGTCAGATCGGCGCGGCGTTCAGCCAGCAGGCGCCGCACTTCCTTGCGCCGTTCGGCGCGGGTCTCCAGGAGGCGCAGGCGTTCCGCAGCGGCGGTGTGCTCATCGCGCGTCTGCGCGTAGCGAGCTTCAACCTGCGCGGCATGGCCCTCGGCGGCGCGGACCTGCTCCTCCCAGAAGGGGACCTGATCGGCCTGCTGGCTCAGGTGGCCGATGCGCCCCTGAAGCCCCTTGAGCTGGTCGTCGAGGGTCCTGGCGCGTTCCCTGGCCCGCGCCTCCAGCGTGGCGTACTCGCCCAGATCGAGGATATCGGCCAGCACCTGCTTGCGCTCGGCGGGGGTGCGGGCGGTAAACTCATCGGCGCGGCCCTGGAGCAAGAACGAGGCGTTGATGAAGGTCTGGTACGACATATGCAGCAGGGCATTGATCTGCTGCTGCGTTTCGCGCACGCCGTTCTCGCCGATGGGGCGCCAGCGTTCGCCATCGTGGGCGAACAGATCAAGCTGGCTCTTGCCCGGCGTCTGGCCGCCGCGCTTGCCGACCCCGCCACGCTGGCGGGCCCGGCGCACGCGGTAGCGTTGCGGCCCCAGGCAAAACTCCAGATCCACGAACATCTCGCTGGCGCCCTGGGAGATCAGGTCGTCGTCGGCCACGCGGGCCTCCCCCCACAGCGCCCAGGTAATTGCGTCGAGCAGGGCCGATTTACCGGCGCCGTTCTCCCCGCTAAGGCAGACCACGTGGAGGCCCTCGAAACACAGCGTCGGCGCCTCCACATCACTCGCGGCGCGGTAGCACATGAAGTTGGCGAGGCTGAGCCGGGTAGGGATCATGGAGGTTGCTCCAGGCGGGCGGGGGCATGGGGAAACCTGGGTTTCCCATGCCAACCGGTGATGTTCAGCAGGCTGTGAACGAAGTTTTTCGCTAAACTCCCGCCCCCTCCCCAACCCTCCCCCGCTGGGGGAGGCTGGCAGGGGGGGCGGCAATGCAAGGAAACGTAGTTCACAGACTATATCAGGTCAAAATGCGACTTCGCCGCACAATCAAGGGCCAGGATGGCCCCGGGAGGGTCGCGCCTTCCCAATCCCCCTGGCGGAGGTCACGGGCGCCTCAGAGAATACGCTTCCCCAGCGCCGACAGGATCAATTCTACCGCCAGTTCCGCAGTGGTATTGCGGTCGTCGAGGATGGGGTTGATCTCTACCACATCAAGACTGCGCATCCCGCCGCTCAGGGCCAGCACCTCCATCGCCAGGTGGGCCTCGCGGCGGGAAATGCCGCCGAAGACCGGCGTGCCCACGCCGGGGGCCTCGCGTGGATCAACCACATCGAGGTCGAGACTCACGTGAAACCCGGCAACGCCCTGGGAGGCGTGGCGCACGGCCTCCTCAATCACGGCGGCCATCCCTTGCCGGTCAATCTCGTGCATGGTAAACACGTGCAGGCCCGAGGCGCGCAGCGCGACGCGCTCCAGCGGATCGAGGTCGCGCACCCCGATCAGGGCGACACGCTCGGGGCGCACGGCGGTAACACGGCGGGCCAGACCGGTGAGCAAGGGATGCCCGCGACCGAGCAGGGCCGCCAGGCTCATACCGTGGATGTTGCCGCTCGGAGTGGTCTCGGCGGTATTAAAGTCGGCGTGGGGGTCAATCCAGATCAGGCCCAGATCACGGTCACGGGCGCTGCCGCTGACGGACCCGATTGCCAGACTGTGGTCGCCGCCGAGAATGAGCGGGACGTGCCCCCGCGCGACCATAGCGGCGACGATATCGGCCAGGGCCGCGCAGGCGTTCGCGATCGGTTCAAGGTAGCGTAACCTCGCCTCGGGAGGCGGGGTCGCGCTGGTCTCAACCATGGGCACGGACAGGTTCCCCAGGTCGCGCACATGGTACCCCGGTGTCTCGAGCCGCGCGCGCAGGCCGGCGTAACGCATCGCGCTCGGCCCCATATCCACCCCTCGGCGTCCCGCGCCGAGGTCAATCGGTACACCGATAATGGCAACGGTCGGATCCATGGCCGAGATCAGTGTAACCCCGCGCGGCAACGCACCGTGCGGGCGCGAGGGTTCCTTATCCGGCAGGTCGCCAGCGGCGCTCAGGTAGCGTTGTTGCTCCCATTGGGTGAATCAAGGGGCAGCGTATCCGGGGTCCCGAAGCGCACCTCTAGCACCCCGCCGCGAAAGACGGCGCGGGTGGCGGGGCGCTCGGCCAGGGTCAGGGGGAGGATCATATCGCGGCGGAAGTTGCCGATCTCGATGAACAACTCATCGCCGCGCTTGGTCATCGAGACCTTGCCGATCTCCACGTGGGGCAGCGGCAGGCGCATCACATACTCATCGCCATCGCGCACGATCTCCTGGGTCTTGCCGCGGAACTGCACCTGCACCGGGTCAATCTCCCCGAAGATATCATGGCCCACGCGGGCAAGATCCTCCAGGCCGGAGAGATCGCGGGCGTAGTAGGGGCACTCCCAGATCGGCAGCGGCTGGAAGAGATCGTAGACCATCTGCCGGTAACGCTGCTGAATACGGGCCAGTTCCTGCATAAACGAGCCTTCGGCGGCGTCCGCCGGCAGCACCCGATTGAGCACCACGCCATCAATGGGGTAGCCAAAGAGCGAGAGGTAGGTAGCCGCCCGCTGGGCCTCCTTGATCACCATCCGTTCCGGGTTGACCACCAGACGGTACGAACTCACCTCCGGATCGGTCAGCGTCTCGCGGAGGGCCTCGACGCCCTTGGTGAGGCGTTCGAGGGTCGCGAACATATCCGCGGCGGGCATGAGTTGTTTGACCAGTGGGCGGGCGGCCTTGAGCGTCGTGGGTTCCCAGTCCATCACCCGGGCGGCGTACCACTGGAAGGTCTCGGGCATGGTCAGCAGGCGCACCGTCTCCCCGGTAGGCGCCGCGTCAACGACGACGACGTCGAAATCGCCCGTCTTGGCCTGGCGGCGGATGTGCAACAGGCTCACGACCTCTTCCATACCTGGAATGATCGCCAGTTCCTCGGCGGCGACGTCATCCACGCCACGACGGCGGAGCAGGGTGGACAGGTAGCCCCGCAACTCGCCCCAGTGCTCGCGCACCTCGTCGAGCACGTTGATCTCCTGGCCCCACAGCCGGTCGGTGAGGGGCGTAGGGAGCGATCCCAGGGGCGCATCAAGGGCGTCGGCGAGACTATGGGCCACATCGGTGCTGACTACCAGTGTCCGATAGCCCAGTTCCGCCGCGCGCACCGCCGTTGCCGCCGAAGTAGTGGTCTTTCCGACGCCGCCTTTGCCGAGGTAGAGGATCAGCCGCATCGTCCGAGTTCCTTTGCTAGAGTCGCACCGCCGGTCGCACCGGTCTGAGTGGAGCGTATCTGGCGCATGACGCCCTGCCGCGCCGGCGCCCGCAACGACCCGGGCAAGGCGCCGCAAGTATGACGCACTAGCATTGTAATTGTTGCGCTACGGCGCGTCAAACCGTTGACAGGGCGGCGGGCCGTATGGTACCCTGCCGACGCGGTTAGCCTTTCGTGAGGAGCATTGCGTGCTCAGCGAGCTGTTTTTGATCCGCCACGGTCAGCCGGTTCACGATCCCTCCATCCCCTACCATACCCACCCGGGCCCGGCGCTTTCGGAGCACGGGCGCGGCGAGGCCGCGCGGGCGGCCGAGTTTCTGGCCGGCAGGGAGGTGGAGCATCTCTTCGTCTCGCCGTTTGCCCGCACCAGCCAGACAGCCGAGGTGCTGGCGGAGCGTCTGGGCCTGCCGGTGACGTTCACGACGCTGGTGCAGGAGCATGCGCCTGGGGAACCCTTCGAGCAGGTGCGCCGGCGCGTCCGCGAGTTGCTGGGCGCCGCCGAGGACTCGCCGTACACGCGCATCGCGATCGTCAGCCACGGCTCGCCGATCCGCGCCGCGCTGCTGGAACTGAGCAACGAGAAGATCGACCTCAGCCGGCATGTGTACAGTGGCGGCAACCCGGCCCCCACCTGCGGCATCTGGCACGTGCAGTTCCTCGACGCCTACACCCGGCGGTTTGAACTGGTATTTAGACCCGAATAATCGGCCGTTTGAAGATGCGGGTAGTCTACCCGCTCCGTGTTGATCGCCTGATCGCGGGCCATTGGCCGACGCGCTGAGGCGTCAGGACGTCATCGCAAACTGGCGTG
>DAOUDA010000127.1:0-6768 GCA_034431835.1 Chloroflexaceae bacterium
TTGGCTGCGCCTGCTTGCCATTGAGCAACTCATCCGCGAAGGCCATCTTGACGACTACCGCCCCAACAAGGAAGTGACAGAGTAGAGGTACAAACCATGGCGACCACGCCCACCACAGGACATTTCTCCTGGAAAGACATTATCCACCGCAGCCTGTACACCTGGGAAGGCCAGGTTATGCTGGCTGCATTTGTATGGTCCGGAATCCATCTACACTGGCTTGCCTTCCGCTGGGGCAATCCCGCCCTTCACGAAGTGATCAGCACGGTGTTTTTCGTTCCTCTGGCCCTGGCCGTTGTGGGGCTCGCGCTCCGCATCGGTGTATCGCAACGCTTCGATGCGCGCATGCGGCGGACCTGGCTGCTGTTGAGTTGCGCGTATGGCGCGAGCCTGCTGGGTGGAATGCTGTCCACTGGCTACACCCTTGCCATCGGGGAAGTACCCTCACCATCGCTGGCCGACGCGGCCTATTTGAGCTTCTACCCGTTTGCGCTCGCAGCGCTCCTGAACTTCCCTACCGCCGCGCAGCAACGTGGCGCGCGCGTCGCATTCTGGCTCGATGCTGCGCTGGTGACGCTCAGCAGTGCTATGGGAATGTGGTACTTCGTCCTGGAACCACAACTGATCCAGGGCAGCGAAAACTGGCAGTTACTGGTCCTTGCCCTGGCTTACCCTCTGGGCGATCTTGCTGTAACCTTCGGCCTGTCCGTCGCCGCATTGCGTGGCGCACCCGGCAGCGGTCAGACAACTCTACGGCTCCTGATTATCGCCTTTATCGCCTCGGTAATTGCGTCTATAGGTTACGCATCGCTCCTGCTCCAGGAACTCTATGACTACACCTCCTGGCCCAACGCGCTCTGGTCACTGAGCTACTGCGCTGTGATCGCCGGCGCCTGTTATCACTACTGGTACGCTGCCGAACCAACAGCCGTGACCACAGCGGTATCAGGCACGTCACCTAGTATGTTTGCCTGGCTGCCGTACCTGACAATTGTCTTTGGGTACGGGATCTTCTTCTTCTCTGCAGTCGTAGAATGGGAGACCAGACTCAGTCCGTTGATTATCATTGCCACGGTTCTCACCAGTGTACTGGTTATACGCCAGGAACGGGCTCTCCGCGCGGAACGAGTCGCCAGGCAGGAGAGCACGCAGACGCAGCGGATGCTGGAGCAGACCAACCACGAGCTGGAAGAGCGCGTCAACCAGCGAACCGCTGAACTCGCCCTGGCGCTGGAAGATGCCAGACAGCGCGCCGCCAGTCAGGCGGCGTTACTCAACGCCCTTGAGCAGCAGCGCGACGTTATTCGCGAGATGAGCGTGCCGGTTCTGCCGCTTGGCCACGACACCCTGGTTATGCCCCTGGTCGGTGCCCTTGACAGCGCCCGCCTGGCGCAGGTCGAGGAGCAGGCTCTTGAGCGGCTCGCTTCGAGCCGCGCCCGCCGCCTGTTGCTCGACATTACCGGCGTACCGAG
Source organism: Chloroflexaceae bacterium (assembly GCA_034431835.1). Lineage (GTDB taxonomy): Bacteria > Chloroflexota > Chloroflexia > Chloroflexales > Chloroflexaceae > JACAEO01. The sequence goes on from DAOUDA010000127.1 coordinate 1,473, forward strand.
CGTGGACGCGCAGGTAGCCCAGGGGCTGGTCCGCGTGGTGCAGGCGGCGCGTCTGCTCGGCGCCAGCGCAACCCTGGTCGGTATTCGCCCCGAGGTCGCGGAATCGATTGTCAACCTCGGGCTCGACTTCAGCCACATCCACACCGAGAGGGATTTGCAGGACGCATTAGCGCTACGATGACACGTGTCCTTGCAGGAGAGATATGGAGAGGCTGCACCTCCTCCGCCCCCCGCGAAGATGATGTGTCATTGTGGCATGATTAGCGGTGCATCTGGCAAGTCCTTGAACAGGATGGTCTGGGAGGGCAGCGCCCTCCTAGAAACTCTTTTCCCCGACCATTCCTGTCCAGAAACCTGCCAGATTGGTAGCGAGTATACTGAGAACCGGCATGTTCCAACTGACCCAGCGCCAGATCAATTACGGCGTGTTTGGGCTGACGACAGGACTGACAGCCATCACGCTGGTGTTCGTTTTCTTTGTTCATCCGCGCTGGAACGTGCCTGCGCAGGCGATTGCAGCGCTTGCGCTCAGCGGCAGTCTCTGGTTCGCCTACTGGCGTGGTTGGGATCAGGCCCGCTACGCGCTGCTGGTTTTCATGACCCTGGTCGTCGCCATCGGAACGGGCGACGAGTTTTTGCGCGACCACTTCAACCATGTGATCTACGCCGTTCCCGCGATGGCGCTGGTGCTTGCCGGCCCCCTCTGGGTGCTGGGCAGCGCGCTGGCGGTGCTGGCGACGTTTGTGTACCGCATCGGCGCGCTCTACCTTAACCCGCTTGACCTGATTACCTTTTTGTTCATCATCGGCGGGATGATTTTCAGCCGCCTGGCAGTCGACAATGCCTGGCGGCTGGAAGCGGCAAAGCGCGAGGCGGAAGTTGCCCGCGCGCAGGCCGAGCAGCGTGAACGGGATCTGGCTACCCAGGCCGCCGAACTGGCGCAGCGCAACGCCGAGCAGCAGCGCCTGCTCGAACTGGTCGCCATCCTGGAGACCCCGACCATCCGGCTGGCTGAGGGCATCCTGCTGGCGCCGCTCGTCGGCGCGCTCGATGAGCGCCGCGCCCAGGCGCTTACCACGCGCCTGCTCCAGGAGGTCAGCGCACAACGGGCGCGCCGGGTGATCCTGGATATCAGCGGGGCTCCCCAGGTGGACGACCAGGTGGCCCGGGCGCTGGTCAATACCACCCGCGCCCTGGAACTGCTCGGTTGTCAGGTCGTGCTTACCGGGGTCTCGGCCAGCGTGGCGCTGACCCTGACCGAACTGGGCATCGCCCTCGAGGGGGTAACGATTGCGCGCTCGCCGCAGGAGGCGCTGGAGGGGTGATGGGGAACGGGCCGTGTCCCGTCACGCATCCTCGTCCCACTCCTCACCGTCGTCCCATTCCTCGTCGCTCGGGCACTGCAGGGGCGCCTCGCCCTCGGCTGCGAGCAGCCGCGGGTAGTCTCCCGCTTCGGCCCGGGGCTGGATCTCCACCAGCGTGACATCAAACTCGTGATTGTCGCCAGAGTCGAAGAGGTACAGCGTTGTAGCACTAATCCGGCAGTGAGCACAGGCAGCAGGGGCGTGGGGAGATCCGGTTTCCGCGCACCCCTGCCCATGGGAAGGGGTGCTTACACCTGCTGCAGCCAGGCTTCCAGGGTGATCGCTGGCGCGCCCGAAATGTAGGACACCCGCTGCACCCCCGCTTTCCGCGCCGCATGGACAATATGCTGCACTCCGCGCCGCTCCAGGTCGAGATCGGCGCCACCGTTGAGGTTGATGTGAACCGCGTCGCAATCGGTCAGTGCCGCGTCGAGTGAAGCGGCATCCTCGACATCCCCGGCAATGTACGTGAACGCTTCTCCCAGGCGGGCGCGCGCCCGCTGCGGGTCGCGTGACATCACCCGAACGGAATGCCCTGCCGAGCGCAAGGCTTCGGCAACCGGCGCGCCGAGCATCCCTGTGGCGCCGATAACAAGAACGAACATTGTTGTCCTCTCCTTCCCGCGACGCATACACCTGTCCTGACGGTCTCCACGTCGCCTCCCTGAGGGAGGGTTAGCTCTACCTGTGGATCGCGAAAGGGGAAACCAGGTGTTGCCACGCCCCCCGCACCTCCACACCTCCACAGCTCTACACCTCCGCCTGATAGGGCCGGCGCTTCAGATCCTTCTGCGCGCCCCAGCGCCTGGCTGCCTGGCGCCAGCCGAAACTGCCAACGAGCCGGTAGGCCCAGATGGGGATGAGGGGCTCGCTCAAGAGGTCTTGCGCCGCCGGGGGAATAGGTTGCCCCCGGGCGAGGGCCTCGGCAGCCAGGGCGAGCGCGCGTTTTAGGGGTCTGGCGCGCCCGTCCAGTTCGGTCAGCGGCGTGCGGTGAACCACCCCTTCGCCTCCGCCAAGGGCCAGCCCGCCCCGCCATGCGAATCCGGCGCTGCGTGCGAACTCGGCGCAGACGGCCAGGGCATTGGCGTTGTGCTGCGCTTCGGGGAAGCCGCAGTTGGCCAGGGCGGCAAACCCTGCGCCAGGGGCCGGACACGCGGCGCGATGAGCGGCGAGACGCTCCAGCAACAGGATGACCGGCGCGGGCAGGGTGTCGATGTAGAGCGGGAAAGCGAGCACTGTAAGGTCGGCGCGCTCGACCTGGGCGACCAGCTGTTGCATCTTGTGCGGGTTGTTAAGCATCGTGTAGAGATAAACGGTTTCGGTCTGTACGCCACGCGCCCCGAGTTGCTGCATAAGGTAGTCGCCGAGGGCATGCGAGGTGCTGTTGCGGGTGCGCGGGCTGCCGACGAGCAGCAGCGCACTGCGTGGAGCGGTGCGATCCTGCTCCGGGTGGAGCGGAGTGGCCGGCAAGGCCGGCCTGGGATCGGACTCGTGACGCGCCATCACGTCCAGGGCGAAGGCAATCCGGGAGGCGAGCGCCGCTTCCGTGGGGTCGCCGCTCACAATCTCGCAATGCCAGGTCCGGGCGTACAGATTAAGGGTGTTCCGCCAGACAAGGTGGCGGAAGATGGCCGCGGCGGCGGGGTTGCCCTCGGGCTGCCAGCCAATGACGAGCAAGTCGGCGTAGCGGGAATAACGCCTGGCGTGGTGGGTCTCGCCGTTGAGGGTGACGAAGAAGGGCGAGATATTCTGGATCTGGTGGTCCACCGCTTTTTTAAGCGTGGAGCTGTACCCGCCGAAGGTGATGGGGGTAAGATAGATGAGCAGATCGGCATTGGCGACGGCGGCGGCGATCTCACGGTTGTCATCGGCGACCATGCACTGCCCGGGGCTGCGCACCCAGCAGAAGAAATCGCCGGCGCAATTGCCAATCTTGTTGTCGCGCAGGGTAAAGGTTCGCACGCTGTGGTCCTGCCTGGCCAGGCGGGCGAGCAGGGCGCGTTCGATGCGCCCGCCGAGGGTATCGTCGGCGGCGGCGCCGTTTAGGATCACGATGCGCATGGCCGTTCTCCTCCTTCACGAACGATGAACTGGCCTTTGATGTTCTCCAGTTCGCACTCGTAGAGCGCGGCGCCATCCGGACCCAGGGGCGGGAGGTGGTTGCCAATTTCGAGCGAAACCATTCCATGCACCCGCGCCCAGATCAGCACCGCGATCAGCAGGCTCCGTTCGTCGTAATTGCCGCCGTAGACTTTCCACTGCTCAAAGACAGGCCGGCAGGCAGGGGGAATGGCGGGCAAGTCAGGCATCCGCAGGCGCCCTGCCAGGCGCAGCGCGTCCACCACGCTGACCAGGGCGCTGAGGGCCCGCGCCCCGACCGGCAGCACCTGGTCGAGGGGCGGCGCGTAGCCGGGGATAGGCGTGCCGAAGATAAGTTGATAACGCTCCGGGTAGGTAATGGCCCACTGGCGGTAGGCGACGCCTATGGCGCGCAGCCGGCCCAGGAGGTCGTCGGCGGGAAGAGCGTCGCGGGCGGCCAGTTGCGCGTCGCCGAAGGAGGTGTAGGCATCAACGATGAGCGCGGTGACGAGTGCGTCGCGGTCAGGGTAGTAGTTGTAGATCGCCGGGGCGGTGATGTCGAGGGCGCGGGCAATGGCGCGCAGGCTGAGCGCGGGCGCCCCCTGTTCCGCGATCTGTTGCCAGGCAGCCTCTTTGATGCCCTCGCGCAGGTTGGAGGTGTGCCGGGATTTGACGGGGCGAACCATACGTTGTCCGTTTCTGCGAGGCGGCGTTACGAGGTGTTTCTCTGGGAGGGCTGCGCCCTCCCGGACCCTCCCCCCGAGCGGGGGCTTGCGGCAAAGCATAAACACCGTATACTTACAGTGCAAATATACGGTGTTTATCCCTGGCTGTCAAGAGGTTATCCGCATCGCGGGGCGCCACCCCCGGCGGGGCGGGTTTGCCGCGTCTGGTAGCGTTATTACCTTCGCCCGGTTTCGCCCTCAGCCAGCGATTCGGGCAAATAGATAACAAACTCTGTCCCGCGCCCCACCTCTGACCGGAGCGTAATTGTCCCCTGCATCTGCCTGATCAGGCTGTAGCTGATCGCCAGACCCAGACCGCTGCCCTTGCCGGGACCCTTCGTCGTAAAGTACGGCTCGAAAATGCGCGCCGCGACCTCGGGGGCGATCCCGCTGCCGGTATCGCGAACCGTCAGTTGCACGTACCTGCCCGGCGCCAGCTCAGGCACATCAGGATCCTGCCGGACAATCTCGCAAGGGGCCGTGCTGATCGTAATCCGCCCGCCTGACAGCATCGCATCGCGCGCGTTCTTGACCAGATTGACCAGCACGCGCTCGAGCTGAACTGGTTCACCCTGGCACAGGAGCGCATCAGGGGCCACATCGTAAACCAGCTCGACATCCTTACCCCAGCAGGGGGCGCAGCAACACATCGGCCCGCCGCACCAGTGCATTCAGGTCAAGGCGCTGCATCGTCATCGTGCCGCGCTGGCCGATGATCTGCAGTTCGCGCACCAGGGCCTGCCCCCGTTTCAGCACTGACACAATGGCATCGAGATCGGCCCGCGCCGGGTGGTCACGTTCCAGACTATCCAGCGCCAGTTCACTGCGTCCTTCGACCACGGTGAGCAGGTTGTTGAAGTCATGGGCGATACCGCTCGCCAGCTGGCCCAGGGCCTCGAAGCGGTTCAGACGCGCCAGTTCGGCGGATAATCGAGCGGTGACGATGGCCTGAGCCAGCCGCTCGGCAAGTTCCTGTACCGGTTCCAGATCGATGCGCTGACAGATCCGCGCCGGGTGATTACTAAGAGCCTATCCGAATAACTCCGGTAGGAAGGTGGGGAAACCGGGTTTCCCCACGCCCCTCCCTGAAAAGGAATCGGACAACCAGGTTATCCGGATAGGCTCTAA
>DAOUDA010000128.1:0-7136 GCA_034431835.1 Chloroflexaceae bacterium
AGCGCCTCTACCGCCTGGCCGGCGCGGCCCACGCTTCGCAGCGCCCCATCTCCGACCGCGAGGCGCCACACTTCGCCCGTGGCGGCGCCTATGGCCAGGGTGGCGCCATCGTCGGTGAAGGCCAGAGCCGTCGGGTCAGCCGGGGTCTTGAGCGCCTGTTCCGCGCCGTTCGGACGACGCAGGGCCAGGTTGCCCGCCGCGTCGCGCCAGGCTGCCGCCGAGCCGTCGGGTGCGAAGGCCAGCACCTTCGGGGCGCTATCGAGCGGGTCGCCGGCCTCATCAACCGCGGGTGGGAGGTCCCGGATCTCGCTGACGATCCGGCCATCAGCGACGCTCCAGGTGACAATTTTGCTAAAACCGATCGCTGCGCAACTGTAGCGCGCCAGGGCGCTGACGCGCCGCCCGTCGGGGCTGAAGCGCAGCCCGCTCAAGTCGAAAACGAAATCCTCGGGCGCCGTCGCCAGCACCGCGCGCCGCGCGCTCGCGGCGATATCCCACAGTTCCACCTGGCCCACCAGGCGGCTGTTCTCGTCGCTGACAACGGTGGCCAGGGCCAGCATCGCGCCGTCAGGTCCAAAGGCGACGCTGGTGTACGCCGAGAGGTCGCGCTGCGCAACCACGCCGCCAGCCAGATCGACCACGCGCACCTGGCCGTTGCGCCCCAGGGCGATCCGCTGGCCATCGGGAGCATAGGCCAGAGCGACACTGGCATCGTCTTCGTAGCGCGCGGTGCCGTCGGCGGTGGCGCTGACCTGCACCCCGCCGGGCGGGCAATCGCCGAGGAGCGGCGTCAGGGTGGCGAGGGTGTCGCGCCGGGGGCTGAAGTGGGGGTCCTCGGAGGGCGGCAGATCGCCGGCGCGGTTCACGCCAGCGAGACGGCGCCGTTCGCGCCCGGTGGCCAGGTCCCAGACAATCAGGTCCGGGCCGTCTACGCTCAGGAGTTCGCGGCCATCGGGGCTGAAGGCCACCGCCGACACCAGGCTGCCGGGGAGGCTGGTTGTTCGTCTGCCATCTGCCAGGCTATACACCGCCACCTGGGCGTCCTGCACCACGGCCACCAGACCGCCGTCGGCGCTGAAGGCGGGCGTGGCGCCCTCGACTTCCAGCAGCGGCTGGTCGCCGCCAGCGGGGTAGACGCGAGTAATTGAGGGGTCTTCCAGTCTGTTCTCAACGGTGGCGAGGTAGCTAGCATCGTCGCTGAAGCGCGGCGCATTTCCGGGCAGTTCCGCGATCGGGGCGCCATCGGCGGCGCGCCACAGCCAGGTGACGCCGGCAAGCTGGTAGAAGGGGCTGCTCGTCGCCAGCAGTTGTCCGTCGGGAGCGAAGCGCGGGGCGCCGCCCTGGAGCTCGGCGATTGGCGCGGCGTCGGCGGCGCGGCGCAGGATCGTGCGTCCCTGGTCATCGTCGGCGGGCGTGGCATGGGCCAGCAGTGCGCCGTCGGGCGACGTCGCGAGATCGTAGGCGGGGCCCACGGCCTCGAAGCGTGCCAGGTCGAGATCGGGCAGCCGCAGCCAGGCGATGCCGCCGGTCGTGCCCACCAGCAGGGTGTCGCCGCTGAGGACAAGGCTGGCGAAGCCCCCCAGGCCAATGGCGCGGAGCTGGGCGATCCGGCCCACCGTTTCCGGATCGAGGCGGGTGGCGGGCAGTGTGGGCACGCCTGTGGGCAGCGGCAGCGTCTCTGGCGAAATAGCGGGAGTTGTAGGCGGCGCGGCGGTCGGTACGATAACCGTGCCGGTTGGCGCGACCGCGGCGACGGTCGCGGTGGAAGCAGGACGATCAGCCGGCTGCGGAGCGCATGCGGCGAGGGTCAGGACGACGAGGAGCGCCAGAAGCCGCAGGTGATGATGCATACCAGGCTCTCCTTTTGTGGTCCTCACCCTCCCCCCGGGAGGGTGAGATGCGACCTTGTTCACACCAACGTTACCGTTGGAGTTGCGAGGAGGCGTAGCCTCCCCGCAACCTCCGTTTCGCTCGCGGCGGGCGCGCGCCCAGGCGAAGCGGGAAGGAGTCTGCTGCCGCGAGCGAGACCAACGGAGCGCGGAGGGCCGCGCCCTCCGCGCCTCCCTCAACCATTCACGCAACACGCTGCGCAGCGACACCATGACTAACGTGAAAACGGGAGGATCTGGGAGGGCTTTGCCCTTCCAGATCCTCCCTGGCGAAACGCATCGGCGCGACCAGGGCGCGCCGCATGGTCGCCGCTCGCCCCGGCTACCGCGGAGCCTCCTCACGGATCCTGGCGAACGCCTCGGCATCGTAGCGCAGCACTGGCTGCCGGGCGGCGCGCACCTCGTCGAGGCGGCGCACGGGCGCCTTCGTCGGGGCCTGGTGGAGCAGGTCGGGCGTTTCGACCGCCTCGTGGGCGATCTGGCGCATGGCCGCGATGAAGGCGTCGAGGGTGCGCTTACCCTCCGTCTCGGTCGGCTCGATCATCAACGCCTCGGGCACAATCAAGGGGAAGTAGACCGTTGGCGGGTGGAAGCCATAGTCGATCAGCCGCTTGGCGATATCCAGCGTGCGCACCCCCTGCGCGCCGGCAATCTGGCCCTTCAGCACCGTCTCGTGCATACAGATGCGGTCAACCGCCTGGGGGTACAGATCCTTGAGCATCACCCGGGCATAGTTGGCGTTGAGCACGGCGATCTCGCTGACCTCGCGCAGGCCCGCCGCCCCGAGGCTGCGAATGTAGGTCCAGGCGCGCACGAGCATGCCAAAGTTGCCGTGGAAGACCTTCAGACGGCCGATACTTTTCTCGGGGATGAACAGTTCATACGCGCCGCTGGCGTCGCGGCGCACCCGCGGGCCGGGCAGGAAAGGGGCCAGGGTCGCCGTGCAGCCTACCGCGCCCGAACCGGGGCCGCCGCCGCCGTGCGGCGTGGTAAAGGTCTTGTGCAGGTTGTAGTGCATAAAGTCGAAGCCCAGTTCCCCCGGTCTGGCGATGCCGAGGATGGCGTTGAAGTTGGCCCCGTCGCCGTACATCAGGCCGCCGGCCTCGTGAACCAGGCGCGCGACCTCGACGATGTGCTCTTCAAACAGCCCCAGGGTGTTGGGGTTGGTGAGCATCATTCCGACCGTGCGCGGGGAGAGTTTGGCCTTGAGGTCCTCCAGGTCCACGTTGCCGCGGGCGTCGCTCTTCACCTCGACGACCTTGAAGCCGGCCATCGCCGCGGTGGCGGGGTTGGTGCCGTGGGCGGCGTCGGGCACCAGCACCTCGACGCGCTGCGGGTCGTTGCGGTCCAGGTGGTAGGCACGGAAGGTGAGGATGCCGGCGAACTCGCCCTGCGCTCCGGCGGCGGGCTGCAGTGAGACGGCGTCGAAGCCGGAGATCTCGCCCAGGTACTCCTGAAGTTCGTACATCAGTCGCAGCGCGCCCTGGGACAGGCTGGCGTCCTGGAGGGGATGGGCGGCGGCGAAGCCAGGGAGCCGCGCGGCTTCTTCGTGGAGCTTGGGGTTGTACTTCATCGTACACGACCCCAGGGGGTAGAAGCCCGTGTCAATGGCGTAGTTCCGCTGGCTGATGCGGGTGTAGTGCCGGATGACTTCGGGTTCGGTCAGGCTGGGGAAATCGTTCATATCGTCCTGGCGCAGCAACGCCTCCGGCAGGGGCGTTTCGGGCACATCGAGGCCCGGCAGGTTGGCGCCATACTTGCCCGGCGCGGAAAGTTCGTAGAGGTGCGGTTCGTAGGTGTCCATCTCGAGATGCTTTCCAGATGACTCAGCACTAGCGAAACAGATCTTCGATCTTCATGCTAAACCCCGGCAACAGATCCGGGCTTTCCAGGGAGGCTTCCGGGCCATAGGTCCGCGCGAGACCATCGGGCGTATGCACGGTAATGCTGCGGCTGCGGGGGTACACCACCCAGATGGCGCTCGCGCCCGCGGCCAGGTAGTCGCGGACCTTCTCGTGCAATCCGTCGGCGGTATCCGACGGCGAGACGATCTCCACGGCCAGGTCGGGCGCGATGGTCCAGAAGCCTTCGGACACCTCGCCTTCGGGGAGCCGTTCAGGACGCACGTAGTAAACATCGGGGCTGCGTATGGTGTCCGGGTCGCGTTGCAGAATAAAACCCGCTTCGACACCGGTCTCTCCCCCGTGTGTTTCGGCCCAGGCGTCGAGTAGTCTGCCGAGTCTGAGGGCGATTTTTCCGTGTTTTCTTCCAGGCGGCATCGTTTCAACAACCTCTCCACAAACAAGCTCGCGCCGGGAGGCGCCGGGGGGCAGCGCGGCGAACTCTTCGACGGTGAGCAACCGGCTCGTCGTGGCGCTCATAGTTCCTCCGGGTTCTGCAACAAGGCCAGGGCCAGGTCGGCGCGGCCCGCCTCCAGGTAGAGGATGAGGCGGTAAGGGGTCAGGGCGAATTCGCGCACCTGATCGTAGCGGCGCTCGGTGGTGGAGTCGTAGGCGTTGCCATAGCCAACGCGGATGCTGAAATACTCCTGGCGGGCGAAATGTTCCATCACCGCGACGTGGTCCCAGGCGGGGCGCCAGGCCAGGGCATAGCCCCAGCCGGTCAGGCCAGCGAGGCGCCAGTGGCGTTCGCGCCGGCGCACCAGCACGCGGGCGGGGCGGAGATCGCCGTGGGTGAGGCAGGCGGGCCGTCCGGTGGTTACGACGTTCTCGGCGGCCCAGGAAGCCAGGGCGGCCGCGCCGCGGGCGTCGAGTTCGCCGGCGGCCCGGGCGCCTTCGAGGGCGGCGGCGAGGCGCGCCTGGTAGTAACCAACATCTTCATCGGCGCGCGCGCCGGGGGCAGGGCCACTCTCGGGGCCGTAGCCCGGCGGAGCGTCGGGGTCAAGGGCGCCGTAGGCCGCGGCGGTGTACTGGTGCGCCCGCGCCAGCAGCGCGCCGAGGGCCTGGCCCACCTCGTAGCGCTGCTCCTCATCGAGGGCGCCGAGCACCTCGATCAGCGGCGTGCCCTCCAGATACGCCAGCAGCAGATAGGGCGCGCCGGCCTCGCCGCGCAGGTCATGGGCCAGCACCTCGGGGAGGGGCAGGTCAATCTCCGGGCGCAGGGCGCGGAGCGCGGCCAGTTCGGCGGCCAGGGGATCGCCCGCGCCCGGATCGGGGGGTGCGCCCAGGCGCAGCACGGCCCGCCGCGACTCGCCCAGGTGGAGCAGCAGCGTGCGCTCGCCCAGCAGTTCCGCCTCGCGCAGGCGGGCCCCGGGGAGGGCGTGGGCGACCAGGCGCCCGAGTTGTGCGTCGGTCAGGATCATCGTGCGGTCTGGGGAGGGGTATAGGGGAAACCTGCTTTCCCCTATACCCCACTAACCGGTCGTCACATCTGTTTCCGGGAAGGGCTTCGTCCTGCCAACCTCTCTCGGAGACAGGGAGATGGGGAAACATGGTTTCCCGATAACCCATCTGAGAGCCTATCCGCATAACTCCTGTAGGAAGACGGGGAAACCGGGTTGCCCCACGCCCCTCCCCTCAGGGAGGGGCTGGGAGGGCGCAGCCCTCCCAGAAAAGGGCGGATAACCAGGTTATCCGGATAGGCTCTTAGAAGGGTTCCTGGGCGGGCTTCGCCCTTCCAAACCCTCCCCGGCGGGGTCTACACCTCCCGCAACGCCGCCACCAGGCGGTCAATCTCGGCCTTGCCGTTCATCTCGGTCACGGCCAGGAGCATAGCGTGGCCCAGGTGCGGCTCGTCCTGGCTCAGGTCATAGCCGCCGACAATGCGCCGCTCGCGCAGGGCGGCGTTGATCTCGGCCACGGGCCGCGGGCAGCGCACCACGAACTCCTTGAAGAACGGGCCGCTCTCAACGCTGTACCCCGGCAGCGCGGCGATCTGCGCGGCGGCGTAGTGCGCCCGGTGGTAGCACAGTTCGGCGACCCGGCGCATGCCCTGCCGGCCCAGCAGGCTCATGTAGACCGTAGCGGCCAGGGCCATCAGGCCCTGGTTGGTGCAGATGTTGCTGGTGGCCCGCTCGCGGCGGATGTCCTGCTCCCGGGCGCGCAGGGTGAGCACATAGGCCAGGCGCCCGTCCACATCGCGGGTAACGCCGACGATCCGCCCGGCGATTTTGTGCACATACTTCTGCCTGGTCGTAAAAATGCCCAGGTACGGCCCGCCGTAGTTGAGACCGATGCCCAGCGACTGGCCCTCGGCGGTGGCGATGTCGGCGCCGACCTCGCCGGGGGTCTGGAACAGGCCCAGGGCGATCGGGTCGAAGTGCACGCAGAGCAGTGCGCCGCGGGCCTGCACCTGCGCGGCCAGCCCGCGCAGGTCGTGCAGCCGCCCGAGGAAGTCGGGGTTCTGCACGATCAGCAGGGCGGTCTGGTCGTCCACGTGGGCCAGGGCGTCCTCGATGCTGGCGCCGGGGGTCTCATCGCCGGTAATCCGCACATCGAGGGCCTGCAGGTAGGTGCGGAGCACGGCCCGGTACTGGGGGTTGACGCCGCGGGCGACGACGATCTTGCGGCGGTTGCGAACCACGTTGAGGGCCATGATGGCCGCCTCGGCGATGGCGGTGCCGCCGTCGTAGTGCGAGGCGTTGGCGATCTCCATACCGGTGAGCGAGCAGATCAGGCTCTGGTACTCGAAGATCGCCTGGAGCGTGCCCTGACTGATCTCGGGCTGGTAGGGGGTGTAGGCGGTGTAGTACTCGCCCCGGCGGAGGATCTGGTCCACCGCGGCGGGCACGAAGTGGTTGTAGGCCCCCGCGCCCAGAAAGACGCTATGGCCGTGGGCGCTGGCGTTGGCATCGCTGAGGGCGCGCAGTTCGCGCATCAGTTCCGGCTCGGAGAGCGGCGCGGGCAGATCGAGCTGCGGGAAGCGCCATTCTTCTGGCACATCGGCGAACAGGTCCTCAAGCGAATTGACGCCGATGGCGGCCAGCATCGCGGCGCGCTCGGTCTCGGTGATCGAAATATAGTGTGACATAGCGATGCGATCCAGGGTGTAATCTGGTGTGAGGAGGTTCGGAGGGGTTACCCTCCTCCGAGCGTTCCCCTTCCTGGCGCGGCGCGACGTAGCCGCGCCAGGAAGGGAGGATCTTCGGGGGCCCGCGGCCCCCGCAACCCCCGCCAGGGGCACAGTGACAACCTAGAACTAAGAGCCTATCCGGATAACCTGGTTGTCCGATTCCTTTTCAGGGAGGGGCGTGGGGAAACCCGGTTTCCCCACCTTCCTACCGGAGTT
>DAOUDA010000129.1:0-3812 GCA_034431835.1 Chloroflexaceae bacterium
ACCCGTTGATCCGCGCAAAGCATCCTCGAAAGCGGCGCTTGCCGCTTGACACCCATGTGAGAATCTCTCCACCGACGGTGGAGAGGGAGGGGGCACCGAGCGTAGCGAGGCGGGGGAGGGTGAGGAGTAGTGTCCTCAAATCGCCAGCAGCGCGCCGGCGGTTTCGCGCGCGAAACGCTCGATGGCTTCGGCGGCAATGGGCCAGGCCGGGTCGAACATCAGATCGTGGGCGGCCCCTGGCGCCACCACCAGTTGCGCGTTGTAGGCGCGGGCCGTCTCGCGCTGGATGTCCAGGTCGAAGATCGCGTCGCGTTCGGCGGCGATCACCAGCACCGGCACGCGGCAGGCGGCGGGGCGGGGGCGGAGCAGCATACTGCTGAGCGCGACCAGGGGCGGTTCGGCCACCATACGAGCGCGAAGGCGCTCCAGTTCCGCATCGGGTATGTCAGGACGCAAGAGGGCCTGGCGCACCGCCGCCGGCTCGCGGCGCAGCAGGGCCGGCAGATTGACCATTGGCCCGCCGCGCAGCCCCCGGTCGAGAAAATAGGCCCCGATGTTCACCGGCGAACTGCAGAGTAGCACCGCGCCGGCCAGCGCGGGGCTCGGCCCGACGACGCCGGTGATCAGCAGTTGCAGCACAAGGCCCCCGGCGCTGTGCCCAACCACGATCGGCTGTCCGCCAACCGCGGCGATCGCGCCACGCACCTCGCGCGCATAATCGAGGATCGTCGAGCGCCAGTGCCCTGGCGGCGCCGGGCTACCGCCGTGCCCCCGGACGCTGATCGCATGCACCTCGAAGCCCCGCGCCGCCAGGTCCTCCCGTGCCGCTTCCCAGCACCAGGCCCCGTGCCAGGCACCGTGGATCAGCAGCAGCGGCGCGCGATAGCGCCGCTGGACGGGGTAGGTGGTGAGGTGTTCGAGGGTTGTCATTATCGAGACCATCACGGTACCGGCGTCCCCGGGGCGGGGCCATCGCCGCGCGTCCCCGGGGCGGGGCGAAAGATGTTTCGCCCCTACCTACCCCTCAACATGTTCGGCGGGCAAACCGAGGTGCCGACGGCGTTCTTCGGCCAGGCGGCGCTTCTCGGCGATCATTTCGTCGGTCACATACACGCCGAAGGAGCGGAGGCGGGCCAGTTGCAGGCCGTGCTTGTGCCAGAGGCGATACATCTCCTTGACCCGCTCCATCTCGATATTGCGACCGAGGGTGTAATCCTCGAACTTCCCCTCCATCGCCAGCAGCGCCGTCTCTGAGAGACAGGCGTAAGCTGTGCCGGGGGGCATATCAATATCAAAGCCAAAATCGGGCTCGCCGGGCAGCACGATTTCGCCGCTCTCCACTACCAGCACATCGGGGCGGCGGGCGGCGTCTTCCTCCTTCACATCCGGCGGTCGGGCCACATCGCACACCACGGCGCCAGGCTTGAGCTTGTCAATGTTGATCACCCGCCCGGTGAGTGAACTGGTTGTCGTGATGATCAGATCGGCGTCGCCGAGGTAGGCATCGGGACGGGTCGCGGCAATAACGCGGGCGCCGGGGGTCTCGTGCTCGATCTGCTGCTTGAGGGCCAGGAGGCGCTCGGGGCGTGGGGCGATCAGCACCACGTCGCGCACGGCCTGGGCCAGCAGGCGCGCGCACACCGAGCCGATCGAGCCGGTCGCGCCGATGACCACGGCGCGCACCCTGTCGGGTCGCCCGCCTTTCATCAGCAGCACGGCCTGTTTGGCCGCTTCGAGGGTCGCCGCCACGGTGAGCGAATTGCCCGAGGTGATCCCGATGTCGCTCTTCTGGGCGACGGTGATCCCCGCGTCGCCGACCACCGAGGTGAAGGCGCCGAGGCCCATAATCTGGGCGCCCATCTTCTCGGCCATCCGCGCGGCGCGGATGAGCCGCCGGTAGGTGAAACTCGGCGGGCGACGCATCATTTCCCGCGGCGTGGCGCCAAGGGTCAGCAGAATGCCCTCGGCTTCTTCGCCCGTGGCCGCCGAGCGAATACCGCGAATGCGCGAGAGGTAGAGGGGTGGAATGTAAGCGGCGACGCGCTCAACCAGTCGCGGCGGCAGGTAGCGCGTCCAGCGGAAGCGGGGATCATTGGCGATCAGACTGGTGCGCAGGGGGTGGATCACGAAGGCAAACTTCGGCTTTGGTCGCGGATTCAACTCCTGAACGTGGGCGCCCCAGCCCGTGGCGGCGATAAAATCCAGCACCTCGGCCTCGCCGGGCTGGGCGCCGGTTTCCTGGATGGCCGTGACCATCGCTTCAAGCACATCGGCAGCGACGAAGGGGCGGGGCGCGGGCGCGCCGTCAGCCCCCGTGAACGGCGGCGTCATGGTTACCAGTGTGACCACGCCGCGCTGCCGCAGGTCCTCGATCTCGGTGGGGGAAGGATCGTCGGTCACGATGGTTTTGCCGCGGAGATCCTGCGGGGCGAAGCGGCGGATGAAGGCGAAATCGCCGGCGATCACCTCGGCCCAGCGGAAGAGACCCTCGGCGCGGGGGTCGTAGCCCTCCTGGCCAAGGGCGACGGGATGCAGCAGGCGGTAGGGCAGCAACGCCGTGATGGGCAGGGTGGTAGCGGCGTAGAGTTCAAGTTGCTCCAGGGAACGGGGCACGGGCAGGGAGGGCAGCCCGATGTGCACAATCGGATCGGCGAAGCGCAGATCGCCGCCGTACTCGGCCATTGCAGCGGCCAACTGGTAGCGTTCGATGCCGCTGGTAAAAAGGATCTTCTTGTAGCGAAAGATGCCGCGAATGCGCCGCGCAGCCTGGGCGACGACCCAGCGTTCCAGGGTGGCCTTGATCACCCCGCCGTCCACCACCGGGGTACGGTGGGCCTGGGCGGCGATATGGATGGCCTCCTGATGCGGATACCGCGCCGCGCCCACCCGGAAGACAGGCGTGAGGCCGCCAAGCCCAATTGCGTCCACTCGCCCATCGAAGGCGCGGATCAGTTCTGCGGCGCGCGCGGCCTCGCCATTCACGCCAATGCGCTCGACCTCGACCGCGCGCCCGAGGATCGACGTCGTAAAGTGATAATCGCGGGCCGACGAGCCCAGACTGATGCTCACGATGCGCTTCATTGCGCGCTCCTCTTCGGGGTATGCTACTGGCGGTCACACGGCTCGATGCTGCGGTTATGCCAGTATAGCACAACTGGAACGGGGGCGGGGAAATCGGGTTTGCCCGTATTCCCCACGCGGCGGCGCTTTTTAGCTCGGGAGTCATCAACCGTCACGCAAAATCGAAGACCGTGTACGTTTTTCCTCACAGGTGCCTGTAAGCCTGTTTGGAATACCCGGTGAGATCCCCCCGACGGTCTGAACAGGTGCTCAGGCGTCCGGAGCATTAGCGGAAAGGGTAATAGCGTATGGCACAGGCTTCGCCGCTCGTCTCCCAGGCGGACCATCCCGAGCGTTTGCAGGACCAGGTTCTCTGGACCACGGCTATTCTTGGGGCGAGTTATTCAGGTATTCTGGCAGTGCTGGAACGGGCGCTGCCCATCAAACCCACGTGGGTGGCGCTGGAAGTGGTTGGCGGGGTGCTGCTGGTCGGGTTGCCCGTGCGCTGGATCGCGCGGCATAGCGGCTCGAAGCTGACCTGGCGCGACTACGAACGGCTGGTGATCGCCGGTTTTGTGGGGGCAGGGGCGCCGATCCTCATCTGGCAGGCTATTGAGTACGGTGTGCTACAGCAACGCCGGATCCGCCAGGAGAGTGGCGCAGAGCCGACGGGCGCCTGATCGCGGGCCGGAGCGCAGGACGTTCAGGTTGTCCCGATGGTTTTTATGCGGGAGGGTCGGGGGGGGGGGGGG
>DAOUDA010000130.1:0-21067 GCA_034431835.1 Chloroflexaceae bacterium
CACGCCAGTTTGCGATGACGTCCTGACGCCTCAGCGCGTCGGCCAATGGCCCGCGATCAGGCGATCAACACGGAGCGGGTAGACTACCCGCTTCGTCGGCAACGAATAACAGCAAAGACGCCGGGTACGCTGCTCAAGCCAGCGAATGCGGCGCGTCAGCGTGGTTTGGATTTTGCTCCCCGTTCAGGGCAATGCCGTCGGGGCCGTCCGTCGTCTCGGGGGCGGCTGGTTCTTGCAGTGGGAGGCGCACTATCATCGTCGTGCCCCGGCCCACCTCGCTCTCGGCCTGAATGATGCCGCCGTGGTTCTCGACGATGGTGCGGCAGATCGCCAGTCCCAGACCGGTGCCGGAGTCCCTGGCGCTGCTCGCATGTTTGGTTGTCACAAATGGCCTGAAGATCTGGGCGAGCATCTCGGCGGGAATACCGATCCCTGAGTCGCGGATTGACAGTTCAATCTGAGCGTCGATCACCCGGGTGCTGACGATGACCTGTCCGTGACCCTGATCACGCATCGCGTCACGGGCGTTGGCGAGCAGATTAATCAAGACCTGGGTGATCTGGCCGCTATCACACTGAACCGTAGGGAGAGGTTGCAGGCACTCCTCGATGATCAGGCCCAGGCGGGTAAACTCAGGCCGCAGTAAGGTGATCGTATCGTGGACCAGGTCATTCAACTGGCAAGGTTCGCGCCTGGGTTCGCGCCAGCGCGTAAAGGAGAGGAGGCCACGGGTGATGCTCTGGCCGCGGGTGCAGGCGCGCCGGGCCACGTCAAGCGCATGGTCCTTTTCCTGGGGATCATCGGTGCTCAGCCCAAGCTGGGTATAGCCGTAGATGGCGGTAAGGAGATTGTTGAACTCGTGTGCCACGCTTGCGGCAAAGGTGCCCAGGGCGGCCAGCTGGGAAGAACGGATCAACTCCCCCTGCCTGGCGCGCAGTTCATCCACCAGGCGTGTCGCGTGGTTGGCCAGGTCGCGGCTGCGCTGGCTCTCCTCTTGCAACGCGGCCATGGCCTGGAAGGAGCGATGGGCCATGAACAGCGGCAGCACGGCGGCCAGGGTCAACCAGGGGTTGGTTGCCCAGATGTAGGCCAGGATAGCGCCGAAGGGCAGGGTAATAAAATGGACCCAGTGCACCGCGCGAAAGCTCGCGCGGTAGATCTGGAGCACTGGCTGACCACTGACCAGGGCGACAATCGTGGAGACGAGGATCGTGTTAAGGGCATAATAGGTGCCGGCCAGGATCACAAAGGTCAACAATCCCCTGAAGCCGCTGAAGGGCGGGCTATCGGGCGGGGCGAGCGCGTGGTACAGCGTGACCATCAACAGGAAGGTGATGCTGCGCTGTGCAGCATTGAAGAGACCTTTGTACCATGGCCGTCTGCGCAGCCGGTCCACCAGGAGGCTGCCAATGAGCACGACCAGCACGCCAGACGCTCCGGCCACGGGCACGAGGAAAATGGCTGGCGCGTCAACAACGGTCATCGCTACGCGATTACGCTGTTTCAGACCGAAGGTGACCTCGAAGTAGTCGGCCAGCACATAGGCGATACCGCTGAGGCAGAGCGTGAGCAGACCAGGTATTGGGGTATGGGTGGAATTGATCGCCACAACGACGCTGAGCAGAGCTATGCTCCACAAGCTGTACAGGTACCAGCGCGCAGCCAGCGGCAGTGTGCTCATCGTCTTCTCATCCTGTGGCGGCACGTGGTGTCAGAAGACCCGAAGACCCGAGTTCGCCGATCCCTGAAGGTTCGTCGAGTCCTGCAAGTCACGGGGCGTACCTGGCACCCATCCAGATAACCAGGTTATCCAACTGTGTGCCAGGGGATGCAGCCCTCCCAGACCCTCTCCTCGGGCAGGGGCGTGGGAAACCCTGGTTTTCCCACCCTTCGCCAAACGACTGAGGAACAAGCGTTCTTGGGAAGGCTTTACACTCTCGGACGTTCGCGAAGGTAGTATAGTGTATGCTCCGATCCATGACGCTACAAAAAACAAGCAGAAGGGTTTTCCCCTTCTGCTCGTGCGAACCGGAAGCACCTATCTGCCTAGACCCACTTACCCTCGGCGCCTGCAGCCAGAAGGAGCGAGGCGATCGCCCCCATAAGCAGAGAGACCTTGATGTAGAGGTTCACGGCATGCCACTTCATCTTCGGAGACCCCTTTCTTCGCTGTTGATAGCTATCACCAGTGTGTATCGGGTCCCCTCCGCTCCGCTTCGGGCAATCTGCCCAGTTCCGTCCGGACACCTTGCTTTCCGATCCGCGACGAAATAGTAACAAAAAAGTTGAGACTTTGCAAGTCGCTCATGGGCTCGGGTCGCTCAACAGCCGCTCAACCCGGCGGTTGGCCGCGTCGAGTACGGCCCGGACCGCTGCAGTGGCCTCGTCTTCGCGCACGGCGCTCACCCCCAGGAGGGCTTCAAAGCCGCCTTCGAGCACGAATGAGAGGTGCGTCAGGAAGGTGTCAAGCTCACCCAGGGGTTGGCGTTGCAGCCGCTCGAGCCGGAAGGAACCTCGCGCACCAACGGCGCGGTTGAGGGCTTCGATCGCGGCAGCGGCGGCCAGCAAGGAACGGGACGCCTCTTCTCTGCTGTCGCAGGCGCTGCCCTCGAAGCGTCGCTCCTGCAGGGCCAGGCGCACCTCAACCCGCGTGCCCGCCTCAACGGCGCTGGTCGTAACGTCCAGCAGTTGCAGCCGGCGTCCGGCAGCGGCGGTATCGCGCTCGGCAACCTGCACGAGGCTGATCTTGCGATGGTCGAGCCGCACACCGCCCCGCACGTAGAGGATCGACTCGATGTCGCGCACGATCTGCTTGGGGTTGCGCTGGGGCGTGCCCACTACATGAATCTCGTCAATCTGGCCCTGAGGGTCGGTAATCAGGCGCGCCGCCTGAACGCCGCGGACCTGGTAGATCAGTTGCTCGAGCAGCATCGCACCGGTCGGTAGGGATTCTGCGGTCATGGTTGTTCCTCCTGAGTAGTGTGGCACAAACCTGCCTGTCGGGCGGCCGGCAGTAGCTGCAACCCTCCGGAGTGCGGCCAACCCTCCGGGTTGCGTCCGGGGAAACCAGGTTTCCCCGCGCCCCTGCCTGTCGGGCGGCCCGCAGCGGCGCAACCTTCCGGGTTGCAGGCAGGGAAACTTCATACGCTTCTTGTGCGGTCTCGCAGGGCGATGAAATATGGTCGCTCATTGGTCTGTGCCCAGGGGCGGAGCGCGTGAAGGGATCGAGGTAGGGGAAGAGGACGAGGCAGGGGGAGCGGCCAGGGGGCCGCGAATGGTCTGGTAGCAGAGGATCGCGATGCCGAGGGTGAGCAGCACATCGCCAAGACTAAAGACATTGGCGAAGGGAATGCCGGCGGGTACGGGGAAGATGTCGGTCAGAATCCAGAGATGGACGTTTTCGGTGGCGAGGGAATTGTTATCTACCGGCAGGCCCTCAGGAGCGTAGCCTTCCAGGCGCCCGGCGTATTGCGCCGCCGCGGGATCCACGGGCATGTAGCCGCCGTTCGCGGCAATGGCGATCGTGTTCAGCAGCACGCCGGCGGCGATCAGCAGGGCGCCGGGGAGCTGGCGGTTCAGCGCGATCCAGATCACCAGCAGCGCCATTGAGAGCAGATAGAGTGGTGCGGTGGCAAAGGGAATCAGCGGTGTGTCGCGAAAGGGGGTAAAGATCAGCAGTTGCAGGCCAAAACCACCCAGGACCAGGGGCAGCCAGCGCAGCTCGAGTGTGGCGAAGTTACGCAGTGAGCCGCCTCGGGCCAGCGCTACCGCAATGACGATCAAGACAACAATGCCTCTGAGCACGCTCTCCTCCTTGCAGATGTGCGCGCATCCTGAACCGCCACGGCATGTTAATGGGCGGCTGCGCAGGGTTCGAACACGAGGAACGCTTCAGCAACAGTATGATCTTCAAGTGATCGCTGGCGTGGCTATTTTACCATATTTTTAGAATTGTGTAACGGGGTCTGGCGGGCGCGCGGGTAGGCGTGACCGGCCGGTCGCCCTACCTGTCTGCCTCAGGGCCTGGGCAACGTCTCCGGGGCGACAAAGCCGTCCCGGAGCCTATCGCTGGAAGCGTACCTGTTCAGATTTACCGCAGAGCGCGCAGCGGAACGTAGAGGGTGAACGTTTTGAAAGCCCTCTGCGGTGCGAACGTGTTCGGTAGATGTAAACACTATCCTGGAAGCGAGTTGTACAGGCCCTCGGAAATCCTTGACGCTCGCAAGCCGAGGGCCTATGATGGATGTGCTCCGTGCCTACCTGCCACCGATCGCGCCACTGATAGAAGGGACCGCCAATGGCACGCACGCCTGTGATCTTTGTGCCCGGTCTATGTGGCTCATTTAATCTGATGGTCCTGCTCGATTTCCAGGGCCCACGGCTCACCGGTTGGAACTTCCCGCCCTTCATCAGCTACGGAAAAGGTTTCCTTGAGGCCTTCGAAGCGGCTGGTTACGTCCGGAACACGGATCTGTTTGTGGCCTTCTACGACTGGCGCAAGTCGGTGCAAGACGCGGCGCGCCTGTACCTCAAGCCATGGATTGACCGGGCGAAGCGCGCCGCTCGGGCCGAGAAGGTCATCCTGGTGGCTCATAGTATGGGCGGTCTGGTGGCGCGGAGCTACATCCAGAGTTCCGCGTATGACCACGATGTGGCCCGGCTATTCACCCTGGGCACGCCCCATCGCGGCGCGGGCGAGGCCTACTACGCCTGGGGCGGCGGCCAGTTGCGAGCCGATCCCGCCGTCAAGGCGGTCTTCGATGTGTACCTCTGGTACCTCCGGCACGCCCATCCCTTCCAGACCCAGCTCGACCCCCTGCGGACGATCCGCACCCAGGCGCCCGGCATCCGCGATTTGCTACCCATAGATGGTTACCTGCTCGACCACCAGGGGCCTCCGCTGCCCAGGCCCGAGGCGTCGCATCGGGAGCGCAACCTGGTGGGCCTGATGTTGAACCAGCCGGCGCAACTGGATCTGCTGGCCCGGCGCGTACCGGTCACGACGATCAGGGCGACCGGCTTTGCAACCATCCGGGCGATTGTGGTGAGCGGCCCGCCCATTCCTCCGGGCGATCCGCCCCGTTTCCCCGATGGGGAGCCGGTGCACGACGAAGTTGACAACGAAGGTGATGGCACCGTGCGCGCCGCCAGCGCCAGCCTGCAACATCCGGGCATAAGCGCTCCAAAGACCCTGTCCGGCGCCGGTCACGGGGTGCTGCCGGATCATCCCCAGGTGTTGAAGGAGATCTTTGCGGAGATTAAGGCCTCTCTTGAATCGGATCTTCCCGTCCCGTCACTCGGCGCGCCGCCGGTCGAGGAGACGAAGCTGGTGGTGCTCACTGCCTCCCCGGTGACGATGGTGGTGGAGACGCCGGCTGGTCGGCCCCTTCCCGGCGCCGGTATCCTGGGCGCCCCGCTCGGGGTGGTGGGCGCTCCCGCTCGACCGCGGCGAGTGCGCGCCCGCGATCACGGTCACAGCGGGAAACATCTCAACATCGCCGTCATTCCCAACCCGCCCGCGGGGGCCTACCGCGTGCGCCTGCACGGCACCGCGACGGGTAGCCTGGCCCTCGGCGCCATGCTCATCAGCGCGGAACAGGTGACCGTGCTCGGGGCCGCCGAAGGCGCGGCTGAAATTGTGGCAGCGGAGACCCGGCATACCGAGATCAGCACCGTTCACGGGCAGGTAGCCGATGGGACGGATCTCTTCTACGAGGTGGTGGTAACTGACGTGACCACGCCGCCAGATGTGCATCTCGACGCGCGGGCCACCGCCGCCGATGCAATGGCGAAACTGCGCGCGGCCGCGGGCGGCGCGGTGCTCGGCGGCGCGCCGGCGGAGGTGCTGGGTGAAGCGCTGCCCGAGGTGCGCCAGGCCGCCGCGGTGGTGCTGGGCGAGGATAGAGCGGCCGCCGAGGCGGCGCTGGAGACGCTTGGCGGCGCCGAACCCGCGGCAATGGTTGACGCCCTCGCGGTCATTGCCCGCGACGTCGTCGGCGCGCAGGACGTGGCGCTCGCCGAGGCGCTCATTGTGCAGTTGCAGGCGCTCAAGACGGAGTAGTCCGCTGCGTCTGCTCACCCCCGGAGCAGCCGGTTGGGTGTATGGTTCCACAGAGTGGTGCTGTTCCTCCGCGGCGCCGTTCCACTGGCATTGGTGGCCCTGGCGCTGGTCGGCGTGCCAACGCTGCTGGCCTGGTGGTTGCTGGGTGGGCCGCTGGGATGGCGGCACCTGCTGATCGGGGTCGCTGGCGCGGTGATCCTCTTTGCCCTGGCGGGCCTGGCCCTGGGTTGGGCCATCGGGCGGCAGCGGCAGGATCTGTAGTTCAGGCGGCGCGTTGCACGGCGTAGTCGGCGACGCGAGCCAGCGCTTCGCGCCCGGGACCGGGGGGCGTCCGGGCGAGCAGGCCACGGGCGCCTTCGGCGCAGCGCAGCACCTCCGCGCGGGTCGGAGTGAGGCCATGGCGCCGCACCTCATCAATGGCCCAGCTTTGCTCGGCGGCATCGCCGCTGTCGAGGGCGGCTATCAGGCGCGCGTCGTCGCCAAGGGAGGCGGCGAAGATCAGCGGCAGGGTCACCGCTCCGGCGCGGAGGGTGGCGCCGGGGGACGTGCTGCCGTTCCGTTCGGTGAAATCGCGCACCTCGTCGCCGAGGCGCAGGGCCAGACCCAGTTCGTGACCGAAGCGACCCAGGGTCTCGATCTGCTCCGCATCGGCGCCTGCGGCGGCGGCGCCGGCCTTGCAGGCTGCTACAATGAGCGCGGCATCCGTATATCCGATGCGTTCCAGATGATGCGCTCGCCCCTCCTCCAGCGGACGCAGCGGCGCCGCCGGCATCAAGATCCCCTCGGTGATTTGCTTGACCGCCTCGGTGAAGAAGATGATCACTCGCGGGTCAGGACTGAGGGCCATTTCTCCGGCGGCCAGGGCAAACAGGTAGTCGCCGACCATCAGGGCCACGCCGTGGTTCCAGGGGCCAACACGCGGCTGACTGCGACGGCGTTCGGCTTCGTCCACCAGATCATGATGGGTTTGTGTGGCAGCGTGGATCAGTTCCACCGCCGCCGCGGCGTGGATGACCCGTTCCAGACGATAGTTAGCGGTCTGGGCGGCCAGCAGCACCAGCGCGGCCCGCAATCGGGGCACGTCCGGCGGTGACAGGTGTGATCCGGCGATGCTGATCACCGCGGCGCGGGCGCGTGTCCGCTCGTGGATGATCTGCTCCACCTGTTGCAGATCGGCGCTCAGGTTGGGAGAAAACGCTGCTTGTCGCATAGTTTGCCGCTACTGCTTCAGGCATGCTTCATCTTCTTAATTATACGTCGCAATTGAAATCGCGTAGAACCGGGAACCCGGCAGGGCTTGAGCAACGTCCGTCTCTGGCAGGAGGGTATGGGGCGGCTGCGCCGCCAACACCAACGAAAAACCTGGGGTTTGGGGCCGGCCCCAACGATTTTGCAACGGCCCCGGGGAACCCGGGGTTCCCCACTCGCCTGGCGGCCGGTCTGGCCGGCGGGGGTTTGACATCGCGGCGCGAGCGGCACACAATACTAGGAGATCTTTCTCCTGGTTCACCACACTGATTTTGCGGGTAAGTTTGTTTGGGGAGAGCCTGGCCATCCCGAACCCTCCCGCCGGCCCCCGCAAAACCACCGTGGTGAGCCACGACAACGGAAAGGCACGACTGAATATGACAGAACTTCCCCGCCTTGCTCGGGTGCTTGGCCTCACCTTCGGTCTTGCCGCTGGCGCGGTGGGTATTGGCGTGGTCACCGCCTTGCGCCGTTCGCTCCCCCGCGTGACGGGGCGGCAGCCGCTGCCGGGTCTCGACGCCCAGGTGGAGGTGCGCCGCGATCGTTGGGGCATTCCGCACCTCTACGCCGCCGGGAACGCCGACCTCTTCGCCGCGCTGGGCTATGTCCACGTTCAGGACCGGCTCTGGCAGATGGAGTTGAACCGCCGCACCGGGCGCGGGCAACTGGCCGAGATCTTCGGTCCAGTGGCGCTGAGTTCCGACCAGTTCGTGCGCACGCTGGGCTTCGAGCGCCTGGCCCGCCGCGAGGTCGCCTTGCTCGATGACGAGACGCGCGCGATCCTGGAGGCCTACGTGCGTGGCGTCAACGCCTGTCTGGAAGCCAGTCGCGGGCGGCTGCCGCTGGAGTTCACCCTCCTGGGGGTCCAGCCGCGCCCCTGGGAACTGGTGGATATTCTGGTCTGGCCGAAGATTATGGCCCTGACGCTCTCGGGCAACTGGACGGGCGAGTTGCTGAACAGCAAGATCATCGCTGCCGTGGGCTATGAGCGCGCCGCGGCCATCGCCCCGCGTTACCCCGGGGCGGCGGTGGTCACCGTGCCCCCCGAGGCGGAGTTGCCGCCCCATCTCGGCGAGGGCGCCCTGCGGCTCGCCGCCGAGGCGGCCCCCTTTACCGGCGAGAGCGGCACGCCCCAGGGCTCCAATGCCTGGGCCGTCGCCGGCGCGCGTACCACCACCGGCCGTCCATTGCTCGCCGAGGACCCCCACCTCAGCCTGGGCCTGCCCGGTCTGTGGTACCTGACCCATCTGGAGGGCGGCGACTTCAAGGTGGCCGGCGCGACCATTCCCGGCACCTGCGGCGTGATCATCGGGCACAACGAGCGCATCGCCTGGGGCCAGACCAATACCATGACCGATAATCAGGATCTCTACATCGAACGCTTCCATCCCGAGAATCCTGACCTCTACGAGTGGCGCGGCGAGTGGCGCGAGGTCGAGAGCCTGCGGGAAGAGATCGTGGTCAAGGGCCAGAAAGAGGTCGTGCTGGTTGATGTGCGTCTGACCCACCACGGCCCGATCATTGATGAAATCGCCGGCCCCGAAGGCTCACCGTTCCGCCGCTCCAAACCGGCCGTGCCGCATCAGGCGCTGGCCCTGCGCTGGACGGCGCTCGATCCGTCGCCGGCGGTGACGCGGGCGGTGCTGCGCCTGAACCGCGCCCGGGATTGGGACGAGTTCCGCGCCGCGCTGGAAGATTGGGACGTGCCGCCGCAGAACTTCGTCTACGCCGACGTGGACGGGCACATCGGCTACGCCGTCGGTGGCCGCCTGCCCGTGCGGGCGAAGGGGGACGGGCAAACCCCCGTGCCCGGTTGGGACGGCGAGCACGAGTGGCAGGGCTTCATCCCCAACCTGTCCCTGCCCGCCGCGCTCGACCCGCCGGGCGGTCTGGTGGTCACGGCGAACAACCGCATCGTCAGCGCCAACCACCCCTACCACGATGCCATCCAGGGCGACTGGGCCAACCCCTACCGCGCCGAACGGATCACCGAACTGTTGCAGCGTGTGGAGCGGCACGACGTGCGCAGCTTCGCCCATATTCAGGCCGACCTGCGCTGCCTGCCGGGGGTGCAGTTGGCGCGTCTGGCGGCGCGTCTGGAACCCGAGGAGCGCCTGGAACGGGCCGCCCGTGACCTGCTGGCGGCCTGGGACGGCGAGTTGACGGCCGAGTCGCCAGCAGGCGCGGTCTACGATGCCATGCGCCACTACCTGCTCCGGGTGGTCTACGCCGAGCTTGGCGAGTTGATCGGCGCCCAGGGAGGGTTGGGGGCCTTTGGCGCGCTGCCTTCCAACACCTATCTGGAACGGGCCCTGCCTGAGGTGCTGGCGCGCGCCGAGGCCGCTACCGATCTGACCAGGCCGGACGCCTGGCTCGGCGGCGAGCGTAGTTGGGGCGCGGTGCTTGGCGAAGCGCTGCGGCTCGCCGTGGCCGAGTTGCGCGAGAAACTCGGCCCTGACCCGACGAAATGGAGCTACGGCAAGGTCCACACCCTGACCCTGCGCCACCCGCTGGGGAGCGTTCCGGCGCTGGCGCCGATCTTCAACCGCGGCCCCTGGCCCACCGGTGGCGACGTGGACACGGTGAACCAGCAGTACGTGCCGCGCCAGACGGCCGCCGGGCCGATCTACAACGCCCCTTCCTACCGGCAGATCTTCGATCCCGGCGACTGGGACGCGGCGCGGGTGATCATCCCCGCCGGGCAGAGCGGCCACCCGATGAGCAGCCACTACGCCGACCTGGCCAGCGCCTGGCGCGCGGGTGGTTACTGCCCGCTCCTGTGGAGCCGCGAAGCGGTTGAGCGCCATACGGCCCATGTGCTGTTCCTCGAACCGCGGTGAGCGTCGGGTTCATGTGGCAGGGGAGATGGGGAAACCGGGTTTACCCACCCGCGTTTCACCGGGCCTTCTGGCCACCGTGGGGCGGAGGGCCCGCGGCCCTCCGCCCTCCCTGCCGGGAGAGTGCAGGGCCTTTGTAACGTCCATGGGGCAGTCTCCCAACCCCGACTGTTGCGGCGGTTCTGGCGGCCACGCCAGAACCACCGCAACGAAACCCCTGGGGCTGCGTAGCCGCCCCGGACCCCACCCTGGGAGGGACGTTGCTCAAGCCCTGCGGGAGAATGCCGCCTTGCCCCGCACATCCCCATCGTGTACAATGCCCCGGAACATGTGGCACGGGCGCGTGTTGGGCCTACAGGTAGCGCATGGCAACGCTTGAACTGTCGCGGCCACGGGCCGCCCCCGAGCCGGCCCCCGGCTCGGGCGCAACAGGTCTCCGGCCCTGGTTGCTCACGGTCGAGCAGGTGGCCTACCTGGCGCTCGGCGCGGTGGCCCTGCTGGCCCATCTCTGGGCGCTCGGCGACCGGGCCCTGCACCACGATGAGACGCTCCACGCGGCGTACTCGTGGTACCTGCTGGTGGGCCGCGGCTACATCCACGACCCGCTGCTCCACGGCCCGCTGCTTTACTACCTGGGGGCGGCGCTCTACTTCCTCTTTGGCGATACCGACTTTGTGGCCCGTCTGGGGCCGGCCCTTGCCGGCACGGCCCTCACGCTCTCGCCTTACCTCCTCCGTCAGACCCTCGGGCGCCCCGCGGCGCTGATTGCCGCCGTCTACCTGCTGATCTCGCCGGTGGCCCTGTATGTCGGGCGCTTCTTCCGCCACGACATCTATTCGGTGCTGTGCGAAGTGCTGGTCTTCGCCGCGATTGTGCGCTACGGGGCCACGCGCCGCCCACGCTGGCTCTTCGTGGGCGCGGGCGCCTTCGCGTTCATGCTGGTGAACCAGGAGACGACCTACCTTTTCTTCCTGATCATGGCCGCGCCCCTGGCAGCGGCCTTTCTGTGGCGGGTGTACCGCCCGGGGATCGCCCTGGCGGGCCTGCTGGGGGTGGCGGTCGCCGCGCTGATCTTCGTGATGCCCGGTCATGCCCAGGTGGACGGCGCGCACCACGCCATGCGCGATCCACAGACGGGCGCGTTGATCGTTGAGCGGCCGGGCTGGTTTGGCTGGCCGCCGCTGGAGACCGAGGATAACGGCTACGCGCTGCGGGTGCGCAATCGCGCCGATGACGATGGTGGACGCGGTCTCTTCGCCAATCTGGGCCTGTACCTGCGCGATCTCTGGCAGTTCTTCCGCCATCCGGCAGTGTTGCTGGCCATCGGGCTGACCCTTGGCGTCCTGGCGACGCTGATCTACCTGATCTGGCGGCGCCCCGGCGCGGACGGGCGCACCCCCTGGCAGGTCGCCCGCGAGCGCGGCGATCCGGCGGCGGAGGTTTTCGCCAGCCTCGGCGCGGGGCGGCGCTGGCTGGTGGCCCTGCTGATCGTGCTGGGCATCTACACGGTGTTCTTCACCGCCTTTTTCACCAACATCATTGGCGTGATCAGTGGCGTGAGCGGGTCGCTGCTCTACTGGCTCGCGCAACACAACGTCGAGCGGGGCGGACAGCCGGGACACTATTACTTCTTCTTGCTTGGCGTCTACGAGCCGCTGTTGCTGATCTTCGGCGGCGCGGCCCTGGCGCTGGTGGCGCGGGATGCCCTGCGGGCGGCGCGCCGTTCCAGGCAAGCGCCGGACGCCGCGACAGATGGGCCGGCGCGTCCCGGCCATGAAGCCGGCTCCGTGGTTTATCTCCTGGCCTGGTGGGCGCTGGCCGCCCTGGGCATCTACACCTGGGCCGGCGAGAAAATGCCCTGGCTCACCATCCACATCAGTGTGCCACTGACCTTGCTGGCGGCCTGGGGCGCGCAACGCCTGATCTGGAACCGCTGGCGCGCCAGCGAGGAGGCCGAACTGGCCGCCGAGGATGCGGCTCTGGCCCGCGCCTCCGGTCGCGCCGCCT
This sequence comes from Chloroflexaceae bacterium, assembly GCA_034431835.1. Taxonomy (GTDB): domain Bacteria; phylum Chloroflexota; class Chloroflexia; order Chloroflexales; family Chloroflexaceae; genus JACAEO01. The sequence goes on from DAOUDA010000130.1 coordinate 12,154, forward strand.
GGGCAATTTATGCAACCCTCTTCGCGATTATCGTCAGCTTGAGCTTCGTGCTGCTGACGGCCATCGTAGCCTTCGGTGAGAAGTCGGTGTTGCTGCCCTGGGTGGTGCCGGCAGCGGCGCTGGGCCTGATCGCGCTGCTGACCACGGGCGCCGCCCTGCGCTGGGGGCCAGGGCACGCCGTGGCCCTGCTCGCCGCCTGCCTGGGGGTCGCCGTGGGCCTCTACACCGTCCGCTCGGCCATACGCCTGGCCTATATCAATGGCGACGTGCCGGTCGAAGCCATGGTCTACACCCAGACCTCGCCGGATATGCTGCGCGTCGTGCGCCGGCTCGAAGAGGCCTCCATCCGCCGGGGACGGGGATTGGCCCTGCCGATCATCTACGACAACGAGACCATCTGGAGCTGGTACCTGCGCGATTTTAGCGCCGCCGAGCGCATTGGCGGGCAGTTGCTGGGGCCGCCCGACGCGCGTATCATGGCCGTGCTGCTGCTTCAGGAGAACTACGACCGCTATCCAGAGAACCGGCGTTACCTGGAGGGCTTCGCGATCCAGCGTTACCCGCTGCGCTGGTGGTTCCCCGAGGATCACGTCTACCGGCTGGGGCCGGGCTGGCGCGAGGCGCCGCTAGAGCAGGTGTCACTGCTCGGCCAGGCCCTGCGCGCGCCCTTCGATCGCGGCGTGGGCGAACGCTGGTGGCGCTTTCTGATGTTTCGCGATCTCGGCGAGCGCCTGGGTTCGACCGATGTGATTGTCGCCGTGCGCCCCGAACTGGCCGACCAGATCGGTCCCGGCTTCGGCGGCGACCTGCGGGGCAGGCGGCCCTGAACGGGAGCGCACCCCTCGGGGGTGCGCGCAGGGTCCGGTTGGAGGGGTGTGGGGCAACCAGGTTTCCCCACTGCCCGCTGCGAAGAAACGGGAGCGCACCCCTCGGGGGTGCGCGCAGGGTCCGGTTGGAGGGGTGTGGGGCAACCGGGTTTTCCCGTAGCCGATCAGAGGTCTCGCGAGCGCGAAGCGCCGTAATGCTCCCGCCAGGTGGATAGATACGCAATGGCACTCGAGACGCTTAACCAGCCCGCACAACCGCGGATGCTCACCCGCCCGCTCGGCCTTGCCTGGCTGACATGGGAGACCGTGGCGTTCGCCCTGATCGTCCTTGCCAGCATCATCACCCATCTCTGGGGTCTGGGCGTCATGGCGCTGCATCACGACGAGAGCATCCACGCCTGGTCGAGCTGGCGCCTGTATGCGGGCGCGGGCGGCTTCAACTGCTGGGGTGGGGTAAGCGCGCCGACGTACTGCTACGACCCGGTCTACCACGGGCCGTCGTTGTACTATTTCACCGCCCTGGCCTACTTTCTCTTCGGCGATGGCGATGCCCAGGCGCGTCTGCCGATGGCCATAGCCGGCATTCTGATGGTCGCCTCGGCCTGGTGGCTGCGACCCTATCTGGGGCGCCGCGGGGTGCTGGTGGCGGCGGCGCTGCTGGCCTTCTCGCCCTCGCTGCTCTACTACACCCGTTTCGCGCGCCACGACGGCCTGATGGTGCTCTGGGAGATCTGGATGTTCATCGGGGCGCTGCGCTGGCTCGACAGCGGGCGTCCGGGCTGGTTGTACCTGACCGCGGGGGCGATGGCCCTGGCCATCGCCACCCACGAGTTGTACTACATTCTGCTGTTCATCTTCGGCGTCTTTGTGCTCATGCGCCTGCTCGCCGAGAGCCGCTTCGCCCGCTACCTCAACTGGTTCCTGATCGCCGTCATCGGCATCGCCGTGCTGCTGATGCTGGTGAATCCGCGCATCCCGGTGGGCCAGGGGCTGTACTTCGGCGAAAAAGCCTTCCTGGTGGCCTCGGCTTTCCTGCTGGCCTGGCTCTGCCAGCAGTTGTGGGACCCCGCGCCGGTCCTCTTGCCGCGCCTGCGGGCGCTGTGGAGCGAGCAGCGCCCGGCGCTGTGGATCGCCCTGGCCATTCTAGGCGGCATCTACCTGGTGCTCTACTCCTCGTTCTTCGCCCACATGCGCGGGGCCTTCGACGGGCTCTACGCCGGTCTGGCCTACTGGCTCGGCAGCCAGCAGGAGTATGCCCGCGGCGATCAGCCCTGGTACTACTACCTGATGCTGCTGCCACTCTACGAGCCGCTGGCGGTGCTGGCGGCCATCGGGGTGGTGCTGGCGTTGATGGTCGCCGTGGCGCGGCGCTTCCTGGCCGGACGGCGCGCTGTCCCTGCCGTGACCGGCGGCGATGCAGCGGGCGCTGAGACGCAGGCGCCGGAGGAACCCGCGCCAACCGGGACGTCCCCGGTCGCCATGGCGTGGCGCTTCCTGGCACGCCAGCGCGCCGTCGCTGCCGCGACCAGCGAAGACGCGCCCGAGGCGGGCGCAGGGGCCCGGACGGCGGAGGAAACCTCACCAACCGGCGTGCCGGTGATGCCTGGCGCGTTGCGGCCCTGGGGCCTCTATCCGCTGCTCACCGTGTTCTGGTTCTGGACGGCGCTGATCATCTTTTCCTGGGCCGGCGAGAAGATGCCCTGGCTGGTGGTGCATATGGCCCTGCCGGGCGCCCTGCTGGCCGCCTGGGTGATCGCCCGCCTGCTCGATGTCGTTGAGCGCGAGGGTCGCGCTCCACTCGCCGCAGAGACGAACGATCCGCCCGCGGCCAATGCCAGACTGAACCCGCTGATCGGCCTCGTGCCCCTGGTTACCGCCCTTGCCGCCGTCGCCGTCGGCGTGGCGCTCTGGCGCATCGGGGCCGGCGCCCAGGGCCAGGAGTGGCAGCGCAATCTGTTGCAGAGCCTGGTGCCGCTGTTCATCGCCGGGGGCCTGGTATACGCCCTGCTCACCCTGGCCAACCTCCTCGGCGCGCGGCTCGTCGTTGCCCTGGTCGCTCTGACCCTGGCCCTCGGCATCGGCGCCTACACCGTGCGGGCCACCTGGATGGTGGTCTATCACCATCCCGATACACCCATCGAACCGCTGATCTACACCCAGACCGCCCCCGAGGTGCCCCGCTACGTCGCCGATATTCGCGAAATGGCGATTAACCTGACCCGCGGCAATCGCACTCCCCAGGACCAGACCGGCGGCCTGAGCATGCCGGTGTTCATTGACAGCGGCGACGACAGCGGCGAGGGGTCGCTGGCCTGGCCGCTCCAATGGTACTTCCGCGATTTCAAGAACCTGGCCTGGACCAAACGCGACCGCTTTCAGACCGATCCCGGCCCGCAAACGTTCGTGGTCTCCATGCCCGATGGCTCCACCGCCCTGGCCCCCGTGGTGCTGCTCTACCGCCCCCACGTAACCGAGCCGGTGCGGGAGGTGCTGCGCGGGTCGTATGTGCAACCCTACGGCCCGGCGGGGGTGTTTAACTGGTGGTTCCCCGAAGGCGACAAGTGTTCACCCAACAGTCCCGGCTACAAACGCTTCTACTACAGCACGTGGACGCCGGTGGAGCAGTTGTTGAAGCCTCCGGGGGCCGGCGGCTCGGGCGGTTGCGGGCGCGATATTTCAGCGGAGGTGCACGGCCCGTATGCGCCGCTCCTCTGGCCGTTCCGCGTTGAGAACTGGAACTGGCTGGGCCGCTACGTCTTTCACCGCGAGTTGCCCTATCCCCTCGTGCCCGGCGCCCGGGAGATGGAGGTCTGGGTCCGCAGCGACCTGGTGGCCGGCGGCGCGGGAGGAACGGCGGCGGCCCCGGCTTCGCCCGATCTGCGTCTGGTGGCCCGGCAGGCGGTGACCTTGCCCGCCGGGGGCGGCCAGCCGACGGGCGTGGCGGTGGACGGGCAGGGCAACCTCTACGTCGCTGACACCGGGGGCCATCGCATTCACGTCTACGGCCCCGACGGGCGCTTGATCCGCAGCCTCGGCGGGCAGGGCGCGGCCCTGGGCGAGCTGTACGAGCCCCGCGGGCTGGCCCTTGACGCCGAGGGGAACCTGTACGTGGCCGATACCTGGAACGCCCGCATCGTGAAGTACGACCCCGAGGGCCGGGCCGTCGCCGCCTGGGGCAGTGGCGATCAGGACCTCGGCGATGGCCGGCGCGCGACGATTACCGAGGGCGACCCCGAGCGAAACGCCGCCGCCCCCCTGGGGCTGTTCGGGCCGCGCGGCGTGGCGGTGGACGCCCGGGGCAACGTCTACATCGCCGATACGGGCAATCGCCGCGTCATCGTGACCGACAGCAACGGGACGTTCCTCTACCAGTTCGGTTCGGCCGGCGCCGAGCCGGGCCAGTTCAACGAGCCGGCCAGCCTGGCCGTGGACGCGCAGGGCAATCTCTACGTCGCCGACACCTGGAACAGCCGGGTGCAGGTCTTCGCCCCCGACGGCGCCGGACGGGTCGGCCCCATCCCCATCGTCACCTGGCAGGTTGCCGGCTGGCGCCCGAACACCTACGACGATCCTGCGCTTACCGCCGGTCCCGATGGCACGGTCTTCGTGAGTGTGCCTGGCCGGAGCCAGGTGGTCTCCTTCAACCTGCGGGGTGATCCGCTGCTGCGCTGGAGCGGCCAGAGCAACGACCTCGTCGCCCTGACCAGCCCGAGCGGCCTGGCAGTGGACGCCGAGGGAGCGGTATGGGTGACCGATCGCGCCACCAATCGGGTGTTGCGCTTCGTTTTGCCCGACATGGCGCCGCGGTGAGCGTGGGCGTGGGGGCCGCGAGTTCTCGCCACGCCCGGTTGAAGGGATGTGGGGAAACCAGGTTTCCCCACATCCCTTCAACCGACTAGTTTCACATCAGCCGTCCATGAAAGGCGTACCCACCGCCCGATGAAAACCGGCCCGCGTCCGACCGCCGCATGCTGCGGCCCTATCGGCTATCGGCTATCGGCTTTTCACGTTAGAACCAATGGATTACACCCACCTCAACCACGCCATCCCCCCGGTCAGCGAAGGCATGAGCGATGCCTGGCGCCGCCTGCTGGCCCACCTGGGCGAGCATACCGCGCTGATCGTGCGCGCGCTGAACCTGCGCCCCACCGCCGTGACCCTCTACGGGCAGACCGAGCAGCACGTCCTGGTGCGTGTCTCGACGCTCAACGAGCACCTGATCCTGCGCATCGCTCCCGAGGACGACCTGGCGGCGCACGTCTTCTTTCTGCGCATGATGAGCGCCCAGAACCTGCCCGCGGCGCGGCTCATTCAGCGCGATCTGTCGTGCACGCTGGTGCCCTTTGCCTATACCCTGGAAACGTTCGTGCCGGGCGTCCCCGCGGCGGCGCTGGACGAACCGCACCTGCTGCGCGGCGCGGGGCGCCAGGCCGGGCGCGCCCTGCGCCGTATGCACCGCGTCAACACCCCCGGGGCGGGGCGCCCGCGCATCACGGGGCGCTGGCCGCGCACGCGCTGGCGCCTGGTGCTGCGGCACATTGGCGAGTACCTGGCCCCGCCCCCCACCGACGCGCTGCTGTTTGGCGAGACGGAACGGGCGGCCGTGGCCCTGCTGCTCGACGACGAGCGCCTGGAACTGGCCCAGCCAGTGCTTATGCACGGCGCCTTCGGTCCGGCGGTGGCGCGCTGCACGGCCGGCAACGGGGTGCATCTGGAGGCGATTGAGGAGCCGGGGCGCTGGGTCGGCGGCGACGGGTTGTGGGATCTGGCCTGCGGCCTCTGCCCGGTGTACCCCGAACCCTGGCGCGAGGGCCTGCTGGAGGGCTACGGCGTTGCCGGGCCGTTCTCGCCGGCTGAGGAAGAGCGCCTGCCCCTCTTGCGCCTGCTGGCCAGTTTCTGGCTCGCCTCCTACCACTACATGCGCGCCCGGCCCTACGAGGCGGCCCGCGACGACGCCCTGCGGCTGATTGAGACCCTGGTGGCCGCGTAAGGATGAGGACCAGCCGCCCTTCTTTAGAGGAGCGTGGGGCGCCCCCACTATAGCGTTTCTCGAAAAGGTTGATCCGCAACGATGGCGGCACGAGCGCCGCGAGCCACACGGCTCACTGTCCTCCGCGGATCAAGCATTCCGGTCAGTGCTATCATCAAGAAAGTTCCAGACCATGCCAGCAGAACCCGATGTTGCGATCTACGCCAGCCTGGGGGAGATCCAGGCCGCGGCGGCGGAGCGGGTGGCGACCGTGGCCGAGGCAGTCGGACGGGCGCGGGGGCGGGTGTTGCTCGCCGTATCCGGCGGGTCGGCGATGCCGGGCGTGTTCGGTCTGCTGGCGTCGGAACCGTTGCGCAGCCGGGTGCCCTGGGAGCGGGTCAGCCTGATCTGGTGCGATGAACGCCTCGTGCCCTTCGGCAGCCCCGACAGCAACTACCGTCTGGCGCGCGAGACCCTGCTGGCCCACGTGCACATTCCCTCGCTGCAAGTGTACCCCGTGGCGACCTACTACGATGCCACGCGGGCCGCCGAAGTGTACCACCAGCAGGTGGCGGCCCTGCTCGCGCTGCACGAGGGCCGGATTGACGTCGCGCTGCTTGGCATGGGTCCCGACGGGCACACGGCGTCGCTCTTTCCGGGCTTTCCGCAACTCGACGCGCCGCCCGATGTGTGGGCCTTGCCGGTCGAAGGCGCGCCGAAACCGCCCCCCACCCGTGTGACCCTCAGCCCCGCGGCGTTGAACCGCGCCGCACTGGCGCTCTTCCTCGTCGCGGGGGCCGACAAGGCGCCAATGGTCCGCGCGGCCCTGCGGGGACCGTATGATCCCCACGCCGTTCCCGCGCAGATCGTGCGCCCGCCCCACGGGGCGGTGGTGTGGATGCTCGACCGCGCCGCGGCGGGGGAGTTAACATAACCATCCCTCCCACGGGCAGCCCATGCGGAGGCGAACGATGTTTGGCCCCGCCGGGTTCAATCGGGAAACAACTCATCAATCTCCTCCTGGGCCGGGCGGGCCGGGCCGGGCGTCGGCGCCGCGCGGCGCGGACCACGCCGCTCCATCGCGGTGTAGAAGGCCGTGTCGTAGGCCCGGGTCTTGATGACCACCGGCATCGGCACGGCATGCCCGAGCACCAGGGCCTGCTGCTTGCTGTCGAGCGACGCCAGCACCGCCCGCAGGCCCGCGCTGCCGCTCACGCCGGTAAACACCGCCTCGATGTCGCGCTCGTCGTTCAGCAGGGCGGTGACCCGCGTGCCGAGCTGGCTCATCACCTCCGGGTCAATCGAGGAGGGGCGCTGGTCAACCACCAGGAGCGTCACTCCGTACTTACGCAACTCGCGGGCGATCGTGCCGAAGATCGTCTGGCGCGCCGTGCGCGGGTGGAGGAACTTGTGGGCCTCCTCGATGGTGATCATCAGCGGACGGGGCCGGTCGGCCTGGTTCTGGCTCTGGATGGCGCGGTTGGTCCGCTCCACCCAGCGGCGGTGGATGCGCCGGGTGATGATGTTGGCCACCAGCACGTAGATCAGGCTGCTGTCGTGGCGCCCGAACTCCAGCACCACGTGGCGCCCGGCGGCCAGGGCGTCGATCAGGCGGTCAACGGCGGAAAAATCGGCCCGCTCGCGCACGAAGCTCAGCCGGGAGACGCGGGCCAGTTTGCGTTTGAGCGCGCTGATCGCCCCCGCGTGGGCCCCGCTGCTCTCGGCGAACTCCCGGATCGCCTCGCTGTCCATCTCCAGCAGCGCCTGCAGCCAGCCCTCCTTGTAGCGGTCGAAGAGCAGGTACGAGGATTCGGTGGCGGTGCTGCTCAGGTTGAGTTCCTCCTCCAGAGCGATCACATCCTCGACCTCGATCTGGTCAAGGCCGATCACCAGGTCACCGTCGTAGGCCCGCCCTCGCGACGCCTCGGGATCGATGGTGTAGACCAGCACGTCGCTGCCGAAGAGTTGCCGCAGGCCCTTCACGAACGTCCCGCCCTCCGACGGAGCGCCCCAGCCGTATTCGCTGTGCATATCGAAGATCAGGTTACTGGCCACATCGGCATGGATCGTCCCACAGATCAGCAAACGGGTCAGAAAGCTCTTGCCGGTGCCGCTCTTGCCGAAGATGCCATTCGAGCGTTCGACCAGCCGTTCCAGGTTCAGGCACACCGGCACGTCCATATCCAGCGGGCGACCGATCTCGAACGAAGCGCCGCCGGCCTGCCCGAACACGCGCCCGAAATCCTCCGCGTTGGCCTCGTAGACCGGGGCGAAGTGGCGGGGAATGGTCTTCACCGGGAGCAGGGGGTGCTCGCTCTGCTCCAGGGGCAGCATCAGGCGCGGCATGAGTTCGAGGGCGCCATAGGTGGCCGTTCCGGCGAGCACCTCGTGGACGAAGCAGTCACCGTCGGGCGGGTCGAGCAGCACCTCCTGGTTGGTGGCCGCGAGGGCGACGTCGGTCACCATCGAGAAGAAGGCGTGCCGGTCGCCCTGGATCACGACGAACTTGCCGACGCGCATATCCTCGACGCTGGTATGCGTATCGAGCCGGGCGGTCAGCCCTTCGATGAGCGAGCCGCTGACGACGACGCCGAGGCGGTTCCGGGATAGCGGCATGGGTCTCTCCTCTGTGCATTGATGGTAGCACAAATATACCACATGCCATCAGGATTTCCCACCCACCTCCAAAGGCGGGGAAGAGGGGGAAACCTGGTTTCCCCGTACCCCTCCAGCGTGGGCCTTCAGTGAGGGGGTTGACGTTGCCCTACATTCGCCACCGGGGCCTGTGCAAAGTCCGCCTCCCGCGGCGGGGTCTGGGACTTGCCCCATGGACTTTGCACAGGCCCCACATTCGCTAATATAGCAGTCCTACGCCATCTCTCAACAGCGACCGTGCGTAAGGACGCAGCGCGCTGCGTCCTTACGGGTACGTCTGATACTCCGGGCTTCACAACCTGAACAGGATTGCTATACTACAACGAGGGTTGTCATTCCGAGCGAAGCGAGGAATCCCGGCTTTGATGCCAAAACCGAGACCCTTCGCTCCGGCTACGCCTCCGCTCAGGGTGACAGGCGTACAGCGTACTGATGCGGCAGAAGGCCAACCTTCGTTGTAGTA
>DAOUDA010000131.1:0-4557 GCA_034431835.1 Chloroflexaceae bacterium
CCACGGCCTCGTCGGCGGCCCGGGCCTGGGCGAAGGCCGCGGCGGCCTCGGCATGGCGCCCGAGGCCCGCCAGGCCGTGGCCCAGCAGCAGGTAGGCCTTCCGCTGGAGGCGTTGATAGCCCTCGTCGCAGGCGATCCGTAGCCCCTCGCCGGCGAGGGTGTGGGCGCGGGTCACGTCGCCGCGCAGTTCGGCAGCGCGGGCGCGGCCAAGCAGCGCCGCACAGCGCGGGCGCGGCATGTCCAGACGGATTGCGCCATGTAGCGCCTGCGCGGAGGTCGCATCGGCCTCCTCGAGCGCGCCCTGCGCGAGCAAGATGTCGCCCAGCATGGCCGTAAGGTGAACGGTGATGAAGCCGTAGACGGTCTCATCGGTATAACTAGCGGCAAGGCGCATCTGCTCCTCGGCAGCCGCCAGGCGCCCTTCAGCCGTGGCGACCAAAACCTGGAGCGACCAGTGCCAGAAGCGCAACTGGAAGTGCTCAGGCGCCTGCGCGCGAACGGAGCGTCGCTCAAGCAGCGCCCGGGCCGGGGTCAGATCGCCGACCTCGACCGCGAGATGGGCCTCGGCGTACCAGAGCAGGATCAGGTCGAGGGAGGGCTCGCGGTCGTCGAAGCGTTGCCTGGCGGCGGCGACCATCGCGCGCATCAAATCGAGATCGCCATGCCGCCAGGCCAGGCGGGCGAGCAGGCTCCGGGCCGCCAGTTCGCCCTGCCGGTCCTCACGCCGGATCGCGGTGGCCAGGGCGCGCTCCAGAAGCGGGCGGGCGGCCCGATAGCGGGTCTGGAGGTAAAACTGGTTCCCCTGGAGCTGGTCAATACGCGCCGAGAGCGCGTCGTCGTCAGCCAGGGCGAAGGCGCGGGCCCGTTCCATCGCCGCGAGTGCCTGGGGGGCGTCACCCCGGTGCACGTGGAGCCAGGCCGCGGCCAGCAGCAGTTCGATGATCTCTAACCCATCGGCGCGGCTCACCGTGTGCGGCGCGCCGGTCCCGCCCAGGGCCGCCACTGCCCGCTGGCACTGCGCGCCCCCCTCCTGGAAGAGGCCGAGGGCGTACCACACCTGGACCATACCGGGGCGCAGCCGCGCGATGTATTCGCGGTTGCGCCGGGCGATGGCCCAGCCCCAGGCGAGGTTCAGATCGCTCCAGTGGTCCATCAGGTCGTAGATCGCGTTCGCGTTACGGGCAACTCGTTCGCCCACTGTGGCAACCAGGCGGATGAAATGACCGGCGTGGCGCAGCGCGGCCTGAGCCTGTTCATCAGGATGTTGCGCCAGTTCCTCGGTGGCGAAGTGATGCACCAGCGGATGCAGGCTGTAGGCGCGCTCAGTGGCGCGGGTGAGCAACCCGTAGTCAAGCAGCGTCTCCAGCACCTGAGGCGTGCAGCCGCTTACGGCCCGGGCCGCCGGGCGATCAAAGGCCCCGGGGAAGATGGCCAGGCGCCGCAGGACCATGGCCTCCTCGGGGCTGAGCCGCGCGCAGGACCAGCGGATCACGGCCTCGAGGCGGCGCTGGCGTGCCGGCAGGTCGGCATCGTCGCTCGCCAGCAGATCCAGACCATTGGCAAGTTCATCGGCGATCGTGGCGCAGTCGAGCGCCCGCAGCCAGCCGGCGGCGAGCACGATTGCCAGCGGCAGCCCGTGGACCAGCCGGCAGATGCGGACGATGTGCGGGTAGTCATCGAGGCCCGGCGGGTGCTGGAGGCGCGCTGCCCGCGCCCGCTCCAGGAAGAGCTGGCCCGCGGCGCTACCCGGCAAATCCTCGGGGCCGGCGGGCAGGCTCAGGCCGCCCAGGTCGAAGACGCACTCCGCCGCGAGCCGCAACCGGACCCGCGAGGTCACCAGCACGCGCACCTCGGGCGCGGCGGCAAGAATCGCGCTGACCAGCCGGGCCACCGCGGGCTCCACCTCAGCGTTGTCAATGATCAGCAGCAGGCGGCGCGCGGCCAGCCAGCGCAGCAGAACCGTCTGCGGATCGGCGCCCGGCTCGACCATGAGCTTGAGGCTGCGCAGGACCGTCTGCGCAAGCTGGCGCACCTCACCGGGGCTGGACCGCTCGGCCTCATCGCAGGTAACCAGGAAAACCCCATAGGGAAAGGCGAGCTCGTCGGGCAGGGCGGGCCGGGTGAAGGCCGCGGCGATCTCGAGGGCGAGGCGCGTCTTGCCCGCGCCGCCGATGCCGGCGATGGTGACCAGGCGGCAATCGGGCTGGAGCAACTGGGTGGTGAGCAGGGCGCGTTCAGCCGGGCGATCAACAAAGGCCGTGGCGCGCGCCGGGAGATTGTGGGGCGGGGCAACCGGCCCGGCCTGAAGTTGCTCATAGAGGCGGAGGGTCTCGGGTTGCGGCTCGGCGCCAAACTCGCGCTGGAGGAGGTCGCGACACCGGGCGAACTGGTGCAGTGCGGCGGCGCGCTGGCCATCGCGGGCCAGCAGGCGCATCAGGCCGCGGTGAGCCTCCTCGCGCCAGGACTCCTCGGCAAGCAGGCGGCGCGTGGTCGCGATCGCGGCCCGCAGATCGCCGGCCCGCTCCTCGGCGCCGGCCAGTCGTTCCAGCACGCGCACGTACTGGTCGCGCAGCCGCTCGCGCTCGTGGTGCAACCAGTCATCGAAGGCAGGCGCGTCGCGGAGGTGGAAGCCGCAGGCGAACTCACCGCTGTAGGCGGCGGCAGCGGCGCGCAGGGCCGCCAGTTCATCCTGCTGGAGCGCCAGGCGGGCCGTGGCCTCGAAGTCGGCCATGTCGAGCGCGATGGTGAGAGTGGGGGCGAGGGTGACCGTCTGCTTGTCGGCCTGGAGGTCATCGCCGAGCTCGGCCCGCAGATCACGCAGCGCATTGCTGACGGCCATGGCCGCCTTCGGTTCATCGCTCGCGCCAGCGATCAGCGAGGCGAGGGTGGCGCGCGGCTGCGAGCGCCCGGCGCAGGCCAGGTAGATCAGCAGCGCAAGTCCGGCCCGGCGCGAAAAGCGCAGTGGCCGGCCGTCAAGCTCAACGGCAACGGCGTCAAGCAGCTTGAGGGTCAAGGTTGCCATACAGAAGCCATCATACGCCTTTGACAAGATTCTGACAAGGTGAAGGGGTATCCTGTTTCCGCTAGATGCCTGAGGGCTGGGAGGAGGGTTCCTGGGAGGGCAGGGACCTTCTCAGGTGTGGGGGAATTCAGCGAAAAACGCTGTCAAGCCGCGCCTATGGCGTGGTGGTACGTGACCGAGAACATGTGAGGAAAACCCGTATGAAGGTAGACATTCAGTATCAACCGTCCTATTCACTGGCGCTCGTCACCCTGGAGGCCGGTGAGTCGCTACAGGCTGAAAGCGGCGCCATGGTCGGGATGTCGGCCGGAATCGAGATGAAGACCGAAGCGTCGGGGGGCTTCTTCAAGTCACTCGGGCGAAAGTTCTTTGGCGGTGAGAGCTTCTTCCTCAACACGTTCGTTGCTACCGATGCCGGGCAAACGATCGCGCTGGCGCCCCCGCTACCCGGCGATATCGCGGTGATTGAGTTGCAGGGGGAGCCACTGCTCGTGCAGTCAGGCGCCTACCTCGCTGCATCGCAAGGGGTTGAGGTTGACACAAAATGGACCGGCGCGAAGACATTCTTCGGCAGTGAAGGGCTGATGATGCTACGGGTCACCGGCGCCGGCACCCTCATCGTCTCGAGCTATGGCGCAATCCATCCGGTCGAACTGGCGGCCGGCCAGAAATATGTCGTCGACACCGGCCACCTGGTGACGTTTGAGGAGCGGTTGGGGTACGAGGTCAAGAAAGTTGCCGGCTGGAAGAGCACCCTCTTTAGCGGTGAAGGCCTGGTGGCGGAGATGACCGGGCCAGGCCGCTTTACGTTGCAGACCCGCAGCCAGGACTCCTTCCTGTCCTGGTTGATCCCGAAACTTCCCGTGCAACAGAATCCGCCGAGTTCGTCGTAAGGGAAGGCTTCAGCCAGTTTGTAGCCCGTAGGCGCGGCACGGAGCCGCGCAAGATAGCGTGGCCGCCTCGTCGCGACGCAGGGGCCCGCCGCCCCTGAGACGCGCTGAGGGATGGAGCATGGATTGGGATGCATGGTTGTAACGACTTTAGTCGTTACAACCATGCGCCTCAAATGAGCAATCATTCCACACCAGGAAGCGCCCCGTAATGACGACTTCAGTCGTCATCCTATGAGGTCAATCGCTATGAAGGGAACGACTAAAGTCGTTACAACCTTGCAACCCAAAGCAATAACGCCTTCCACCCAGCGAAGCACCCCGTAATGACGACTTCAGTCGTCATCCTACGAGGGCAATCGCTATGAAGGGAACGACTAAAGTCGTTACAACCTTACAACCCAAAGCAATAACGCCTTCCACCCGGCGAAGCACCCCGTAATGACGACTTCAGTCGTCATCCTACGAGGGCAATCACTACGAACGGAACAAGAAAATAGATTGAGGCCCCAGGAATAGCCATGGCTGAGCCAACAACCGTTCGCATCCTGACGATCGACCCGCTGCCGCTCGTCCACGCCGGCGTGCGCCAGTTGCTCGCCGCCTTTCCCGATCTGCAACTGGCCGGCGAGGTCTTCAACCTGT